>CANJQZ010000078.1 GCA_947476515.1 Flavobacteriales bacterium | reverse complement strand
AACAATGCTAAACCTATTATTCCAACTAATAGACCTGATTTTTCTCTAATTTTTCCAATAATTGCCATTATTCAATATATTTTTAAGTTCGCGAAGTTAATAAAATGGATTGAATTTTGAAAGTAATAACAAAGAAAAAGGGGCAAGCGCCCCTTTAATTTTCTTAAGTCTAATATTTTTATTTTCCACCACCGGATTTTTCAGTTTTAACGGGAGGTTTTTCAGGAGTAACAGCCCCCGGTTTTGGACTATTTGGCTTTACTGGTTCTGGAGTTACAACCGTTGGTTTTTCAGGTGAAGGGGTAACTGGAGCAGGCGTCACAACTGTCGGTTTTGGAGCAGGAGGTTTTACTGGATCTGTTGTCACCACGGTTGGTTTTACAGGTGCAGGCGTCACTGGAGTTGGAGTAACTACTGTTGGTTTTGGAGCAGCAGGTTTAATTGGTGTGCTTGGAGTCTGTATTTTTTCTGAACCGTTATTCGTTTTTAACAATCCATCGCCATCTGAATTGTTATCACTATTACCTCCATTGTTGTTTTGATTTCCTGATCCATTCGAATCTGAGTTACCACCGTTTAAATTTTGTCCTTGCCCATTAGGTGAAATGGTATTTCCTGTATTTTGTAGGGTGTAGTTTATCGTGAATGATACTTGTGCTGTCCCACAACCTGTTGCAACTTGAACTTCAAAGGTATTGATTCCAGCTAGCAAGGTTACCATTCCCCCATAGATAGTATTAGACAAGGTCATTCCTCCAAGTGGCGCTCCATTTTGAGTAGTATTAATCATGCTAATATTCCCTACATTTTCAGCATTCATCTGTATGAAATAGACGCTCGATTGTACCGTTGTTGCTACTGAACCAGGAGTTACTAAGGTAAGTGTTGGCATTTTGCATCTTTCAACTGTATATGTTTCACTGTCTGATCCACAGGCATTGCTGGCCGAAACTGCGATAACTGTTGTCCCTAACGCGATGTTTAAAGTACCTGAAATTTGACCATTATTATTTGCATATCCATTTACAACATTTCCGTTTTTAGTCACTAAAATGGTGGTAAGTGGATCATAATTGTCAATGTTGGCATTTATAGTCAATGTCCCGCTGGTAGTACTAGAATTATTTGGAATTGATGCATTAATCTGAATGTTAGGAGCTAAACATTTTTGGTAGCTAATGGTGCTTGTTGCCGCATCTGTTCCACAAGCGTTTTGAGCATTAATGGTAAAAGTATTTAATCCATTGCTTAATGTGACATTGGAATTTAAAAGCCCATTTACAAAAGTATAACTACTTATATTTTGTCCGTTTTGTTGAATGCTTATTCCTTGAGATGAATTCATACTACTAATTTGAGCTTGCAAATTATAGGCATTATTTGAAACCGTAACACCTGAACCACTTGTTATGGTAATATTTGGTGCAACACAGTTTAAATAGGTCACATCAAGGATTTGTGAATCCCGACCACAATCATTTTGAGCGCTTAACACGAAACTATTTGCTCCAGGTATGAGGTTAACTTGAGCTAAAACAACTCCATTATTGTAAGAGAAGTTACTGATATTTTGACCGTTGAAAGTCAACAGTACTCCCTGAACAGAATTCATATTACTCACTTGTGCCTGAAGGTTGTATGTTCCTGAGTTAACTGTTAAACCACTATTTGCATTGATAATTACAACAGGTGTTTTACAATTATCATAATTTACAATTATTGTTTCTGAATCTGTCCCACAAGCATTTTGAGCACTAATAACAAAAGTGTTAATTCCTGCCTGTAAATTAACAGATGCGGCCAATTGATTGTTGTTAAATGTAAAATTGTTCAACTGATTTCCATTCAAGCTTACACTGATACCTTGCGAAGTAGGCATGTTATTAACACTTGAGTTTAAGGTATAGGAAGGTACAAGAACATTAGTATTTCCCGTATTTTGTATTAGAATGCTCGGTGCAATACAATTGTTGTAATTGACTACAAAGTTTTCTTGGTCATTTCCACAGGTATTGGAAACATTTAAGAAAAAAGTGTTTTGTCCTGGGGAAAGGGTAACATTTGCACTCAATTGACCCGCTGAAAAAGTGTAATTTGAAATTGCAGTGCCATTTTGAGTAAAAATGATTCCTTGATTAGTGCTCATGTTTTGAAGATTTGCTTGTACTAAATAAGGTGCAGTGCTTGTTGTGGTATTCATATTCCCTAAAAGAATATTAGGGGCTATGCAATTATTAAAATTGACCGTACTATTTTCTGAAACCAATCCACAACCTGTATTAGCTTGTACAACTATGGTATTCAATCCAGAAGTTAAAGTTAAATTAGCGTTAATAGTTCCATTATTGTAAGTAAAATTATTGACGGCACTACCATTTAATGTTACACTGATTTGTTGCGTATTTTGAATGTTGGTAGCCGTTGCTGTAAAATTATAACTAGCTGTATTTACTACTGTTCCTGAATTACTTGGATTAGTAATAGTTACTATTGGAGGAATACAAGGATTATAAGTAGTATTCCAGTTCTTAATATCTGTTCCGCAATTATTGGTGCAACTTAATACAATCATGTTGTTTCCACTGCTCAAGTTTAAGCTTGTATTAACTTGGTTGTTCACAAAAGTAAAGTTTTGACTTACCCCATTTAGTAGGAGTGAAATTTGCTGTGCGGCACTAATGTTTTGTAATTGTGCACTTATTGTAATTTGGGGTGATAATGTGATTGTATTAAGTGCAGAAGGTGTTGGATTGATAATACTTGGAGCGGTGCAATTATTGTAAATAATACTGTGTTGTGCAATATCGGTACCACAACTATTGGTTGCCGTAACGAGTATGATGTTAGCGCCATTTATTAAACTGACACTTCCGGAAAATTGCCCATTTAGAAAAGTGAAAGGAACAATTTGACCATTCAATCGGAGTGTCATTTCTTGTGGACTTGAAATGTTCTCCACTGATCCTGAAAATTGAAGATTATTCTGGTTGGTGCTCGTCATTAATATTCCAGGACTCGTAAGGTGCACTATTGGTGCTTTACATTTACTGTAGAGGATATTGAAGGTTTCTGCATCATTTCCACAAGCGTTACTAACCGCAACTACCACTGTATTGTTTCCCTCAATAAGTATTAAAGAAGCAACCAATACCCCATTTAATAAACTAGATGGAACAGTAACATTATTCAATTTAACACTGATGTTTTGTTGATTGGTCACATTACTTATTAAAGCTTGAAAATTATAATTGGCGTTACCAACCGTTGTTCCTGTTATTGATGGAGCAACTAGTGTAATAACGGGTGCAATACAGTTATTATAGTTCACATTTAGTGTTTGACTTTGATTTCCACAACCATTAACTGCATTTAAAACAAATGCATTCATACCAGCTTGCAAATTTGTATAACTGGTTAATTGGCCATTCAACCAATTGAAATTGATTGGCGCACCATTCAATGTAAGTGTAATCCCTTGGGCACTATTCATGTTTTGAATTGATGCACTCAGAACAAATGACGCAATATTTTGTGTGGTATTGTTGGCTCCATTAATCGTTACAATGGGACTTTTACAATCATTGTAATTAATATTTAAGGTGGCTGCATCAAGCCCACAATTATTGCTAGCATTAATTAAGAAGATGTTATTTCCTGGACTTAACACCAAACTCGCTTCTACTATTTTAGTGGTTTCATTAAATGTGAAATTCGAAATAGAGACATTATTAAGCAATAAATGCATATTGTTCTTGGTGCAATTTTCTACTTTTAATTTCACCCTCATTGCTTGTAAATTACTAGTAGTATTTAACTGAGTAGGGTTGACTAAAGTGATTACAGGTGCATTACAATTTTGATAATTAATAGTAAATGATATGGCATCTGACCCACAAAGGTTGGTTCCATTGATGGTAATGGTATTCATACCACTTGATAATTGTAAGGGCAGGGTAATGACACTATTGATAAAGCTAAAATTGCTAATTCTCGTTCCATTTTGATTAATGGTTATTTCACTGCTGTTTTTGAATCCAACAGCATTTATTTTCGCAGTGTAGGTACTTGTACTTGTTGTGGTACCTGTACTTGAAGGTAATGCCAACTGAAAACTAGGAGTTATACAATCGTTATAAATAACCGTAGTGTTTTCGCTTGCGTTTCCGCAACTATTGAGGACATTTAATTGAATGATATTTGCTCCAGAATTTAGCATTAAATTGCATTGCAGCAGTCCGGTAGGAGCATTAAAAGTATAATTATTTATCTGCTTGTTATTTACAAATAAGGTAATTCCTTGTTGATTACTTACTCCATAAATTAGAGAAGAAAAAACAAAGTTTGGACTCGTTACACTTAAACTATTGTTTGCAGGATTAGTGATGCTTATGCTTGGAGGAATGCAATTATTATAAATAATAGTAATATTTTTTATTTCAGATCCACAATTGTTTTGAACCTTTATAGTAAAAGAATTGTTGCCCGGCACTAATGTTACACTTGCTTGAAGTTGGTGGGTGCTTGCATTATAAGTAAAGGGAACTGCTATGCCATTACTCACCATCATATTCGTTAGGCTAATTTCATTTTCAGAATTTACTTCTGTAATGTTGGCCGTTAAATTATAAGTGCTTGCATTAACCGTTACAGTGCTATTACCAATCGTGATTACCGGCTTCGGGCATGGCGTGTTGTAATTATTAATATTCGAAGAACTATTTGTGGTTTCTGTTGTAGTGTTGGTATGGGTCTTAAATCTAAATTGGATATAAGCAGAAGTATAATGATACCAATCATTTCTAGCTCTTGGAGTTTGTGAAATGAAACCATCAAAGGAGTCACCTCTTGTAAAAGTAGTCTTGTGTTCAATCCCAAAAGTGGTTCTTTTTCCAAGTTGATAGCCTAAACCAAATCCAAGACTCGGCATAAAGTTTACTTTTGTCTTGGTACTACTTCCATCTAATGGCGTATCATAAATCCCATCTAAAGTTGTTGTCAACATAGAACTTAATGTTCCGTCTTGCACCAAACTAGCATAATCATAGTAGGTACTATCCTTTAAATCTCCAAAGGTTTGGTGCCAAGTAAATCCAACTCCACCAAAGATATAAGGATCAAAGCCTGTTCGTTCTCTAATTCTATTCGCATGGATGACCAATTCGAAAGCCAAACGATGCACATCGGCTTGGAAGTTGTTGACAGAATATCCTAAAGAATCTTTATAATAGTTTAAACTAGTGGAAGGTTGAGCGAAAGTTCCAGTACCAAAATAGTTATCCAAATTGGTGGTGTCATAATCTTGTCCATACCAATATCCGCGCAAATAGCGCGCACGAAGATCAAAACTTAAAATTTTACCATAGTCATAATTATAGGACTTCCCAAGTGTTAATCCCCATCCAGTAGCAGTTTTATTTTTAACATCCGTCGAATTCCATGTCGCTCCTGCATTAAATCCTAAAAACCATTTAGAGCTGTTATCATAATCGCCATGTTGAGCGAATACATTAGCAAAATAGAACAGCGCTATAAATGTTAGGTAAATGTTTCTCATGTTTCCGTCTTTTAGTTTTATCTTCGTATTGAAAACCTAATTTAATGCCAAAAGTCAGAATAAAAAATTGATACACAAATAGTAGTGCTATTTAATACTGAAAATTGATATATGTATTTATTTAATTAATTGATAATCAAAAACATAATTTGAAAGCAATCCTTTTTGTTATTTTAATGTTAACGCTTACTTCGAGAGGCAATCTTTGTTATTCTCAAGCTCCTTTTATTCAAATAACTGGTCAAACGGATACGATTTGTGAAGGGGAGAATTTGGGTTTTTCTTTATTTATTCAAGATTGTCCGCTCGTTGGACAAGTGCAATGGTACATCAATGGTGCTGTGGTAGCAAATGAATCTGATTGTGTTTTTAATTCGTCTTTTTTTAATCAAAATGATATATTATCTGCCACTTTAGCATGTACGCTTGCAGTAGATAGCATCATTACATTAACCAGTGTAAGCGCTCCAATTCAAGTACATAGTTTTATCTTAGACGCTGGCCCTGATTTGTTTATTGATTCAGGTCAAGTCGCTACTTTTCTAGCCAATGGCACTGCTGAATCTTATCTGTGGTCGCCTCCTTTTTTAGTTCTTTCACCTACTAATTTATTGACTTCTGCACAACCCACCGAAACTACCACCTTTACATTGAAAGGAGTTTTATCCAATTGTGTAAAATACGATTATGTAACTGTTTTTGTCAAAGGTGCTTTTAAAATTCCCAATACTTTTTCCCCCAATAGTGATGGTCTTAATGAAACTTGGGTCATTCCTGGGATCGAAAATTATCCTGAAAATGCTATGGTAATTTTGAATCGTTTCGGTCATGAATTGTATAAATCTAGTCCTTATACCATGGCCAATTCTTGGACTGGAATTTATAATGATAAGCCCCTACCTGAAGGTGTATATTTTTACATCTTAGATTTAGGGCAGGACAAGGGAATAAGAAAAGGAACTATTTCAATTATTAGATAAGATGAAGTATATAATTTCTTTCTTTCTTGTTATGTTATTGTCCACTGGTTTTGGACAAATGACACCCAATTGGAATAGTTTTGCAATGAATTGGGGAGGAATTAATCCCGCACACAATGGATTGAATCAGCATGTTGAGTTATTCACAGGACTTAAAACGCAATGGGTTGGGTTTGACGGAGCTCCTAAAACAATGAACACTTCACTTTCAATTCCTTTTAATGATTTTAAGAGTGATGCTCCTATGTTTGGAATGGGAATCCAAATTCAAAGAGAAAATATCGGGGCTTTTTCGTTAACAAAATTACAAGTTGCTGGAGCGGCAAATATTCAAACAAATGACGAAAATCGTTTGAGTTTAGGCATTGGTTTTGGGGGAATCCAAGTGGGTTATGATGCCGATAAAGTGGTGACAAATCTTCAAGACAATATAGTGCAGCGCACCGGACAAGCATTTATTCCACAAGTAAGTGCTGGATTGAGTTATGTTGGAAAGAAATACATGCTAGGACTTTATTTAGAAGATTTAATTACCAAAAATTGGGGACCCATTGGAAATAATTCGTCTTTTAGAACGGAATATGCTTGTTATGGTAGAACCATTGTAGATTTAAACAAACAACTAAGTTTGGTTCCATCGCTTCGAATTTCCTACATAGCACATACGCCGATCAATTATTTTCTCTTATTCAAGTTAAGCTATATGGAGCGATTTAATGTATTTGTTGGTACAACATCCCTCAAAGCTTTCCAATTTGGTATAGGTGGACGGATCAATAAGTCTTTAGTTATTAACTATTTATTTGAAAATGGTTGGAGTCCAGTGCAACAAGTCAACCTGAATAGTCATTCTATTGGACTTAAAATCAAATTGAATACCCATGGTAATTATTTAAAAAAGTCAAATTTACTTTTTGATTAGTTTTTAAATTCCACATAATGTTGTATCTTTGCGGTCGATACCAACACACCAACATATTGCGGGGTGGAGCAGTTGGTAGCTCGTCGGGCTCATAACCCGAAGGTCATCGGTTCGAGTCCGGTCCCCGCTACTAAGAAAACCTGAGTCTATGACTCAGGTTTTTTTTATGTCCTAAACTGAGTCAAGCCGTAGGATTGAATGAAGTAATAGGTCATAAAAATAGAATTGCAAAGCAATTTGGTTTTCTTAGTAAAACACCCTTTGAGGTCCATCCTGACCGAGTGAAGCGAGCGTCAGGGTAGTCCGGTCCCCGCTACTAGAGAAGAAAAGTCATCAGAAATGGTGACTTTTCTTGTTTTCTGCCACTCCAAAGACCTTGAAAACAAAGGGATTCTTCGGAAGAAATAATTCACATAACGAGTTAGATAACCCCTTTGTGACGGGTTAATCCATAGTCCTTTTGGGAACACTGTTTTCTGCAATTTCAATTTGGTCTCAAGGTCTGAAGAATCCCAATAATACTGTATGTTTCGAGCTATATCAATTGCTTCATTAATGAACATTTCGGAGTTCGATGTAATTTTTAGCTTTCAATTTTGGGAGCTTTAGCTTCCTTGATACCTGATTCAAATTGAACATCTAAACCATGAGATACAGTTTT
>CANJQZ010000077.1 GCA_947476515.1 Flavobacteriales bacterium | reverse complement strand
ATCAGGATCGCTTGAAAAAGAAATAATGGTGGTAGTTCGACCATGGAAATTTCCTTCACAAACAACGATTATGGCTTGATTTTCTTCAATATTTTTCTTTTCATAAGCCCATTTTCTGCAGAGTTTGATGGCAGTTTCAACCGCTTCAGCACCTGTATTCATGGGGAGTATTTTATCAAACCCAAATAATTTACTCATGTATTCTTCATATGGACCAAGAGCATCATTGTAAAAGGCACGAGAAGTTAAGGTTAACTCTTGCGCTTGATCGCTTAATGCTTTTAGTATTTTTGGATGACAATGACCTTGATTTACAGCGGAGTATGCTGATAAAAAATCATAGTATTTTTTTCCTTCAACATCCCACACAAAAACACCTTGACCTTTCGATAAAACAACCGGAAGCGGGTGATAATTATGTGCGCCAAATTTATTTTCTTGTTCAATGTATTGAGCTGGAATCTTTGTCATAAGGAAATACTAATCATTATTAATGAGGCAAAGATAAAGAATTAACATAAGTTTTGAAGGATGGAAAAATCTCCATTGACAATTTTTTGTAAGTTTGCCGCGTGAAGCATCTATTTTTCAGTAAATTCTTGGTTTTTGTTGCGGTAATCTGCGTTGCGTTTAAAGCTTTTGCAATCGGAACTTTCGCTTTGCCCGCTTCGCTTGATAAAACTGTTGCTTCACAGCATATTAATAAAATAAATCACTCAAATAATTATTCTCTATTTCAATCTCAAACCAATGAATCAAATATATTTGATATTGACAAAGAAGAGATTGAGGAAGACCTAGATGGAGATGATGATGATCATCTTATTGTTGACATTAATCTGAATCAAAAGCATTATCTTCATTTTCAAGTAGCTCAAAAATCTGAGTCTCACGCTGCTGCTATCCGCAAAAAAATCTTTGCGGAATCAACCCCAATTTTCATTCAGTTCAGGAATTTTAGGTTGTAATAATTACTCTTTTCGGTCGCGAAAACAGTTAATTATTTACTTAAAATTAAAATATGAACGAAAACAACTCCTTTCATTTAGAGGAGATTATTGCAGAGCTTAAACATTTCTTACCTCAGCAGGCTCCTTTAAAAGATTTTATCCATCACAATACTCTGCATGCTTTTCAGCAAAGTACTTTTCACGATGCACTTCATCGTGCGAATGAAATATTTGGCTATAAAACCTACTTGCAATTGTCGGATTATCGACTTTTGTTCGAGCAAGGAAAAATAAGTCAAAATGCTCTCGATTATTCATTAAACCTTCACGATGCTATACAAATCAAAGAAAAAGTATTGTCTAATTATTATGATGAGAATGTAAATCCACGCATTGAAAATGTTCGAAAGCATTGGAAAGAATCTTTTCACATTGATATGGATGCAATGGTGCATCCACTCTTATTTAGAATTTTAAGTAGTTATCTAGATCAGGGAATAGCAACATGGATTTCTCCTTTTTCAAATGAAGGTTTTTTATCTGCCATTAGGCAATTAGAAAAATCGAGTGCTACTAGTTTTTTTAGAGGGAAACATGCTCGTGAATTATTACAAGATGAGCATACTTCTTTATTAGACCTATTAAACCTTGTTGTTGGAGAGGAAAAGCTCTTTGAGCATTATCTATTTGATCAGCAATTTTCGCATCCTGGTTGGTCAGGAATGGTCGCTGTTTTATCTGATAATGAAAATGCCCTTCTTGATGGAAAGCGAATTGATTTTAAAGAGTTTATTCACTTTGAACTGTTATTGGAAATTGATGCCTTAGATTATTATTTCGGTGAAATATGGTCTCCTATTAGTTATCGCATTAAAGAACAAATAACTGAATTGTTTGCACCTATTGTTTCAAATGAATTGGCTCAAGTTCGTGCTATTTGGCAGGATGCATATGAGAAAACATATTATGATGAGGTCTTAAATGGATTGTTAAGTAAAGCAAATAATCAGGAAGAATCAACTCCTCTATTGCAATCAATCTTTTGTATTGATGATCGTGAATGCTCCTTGAGAAGATACATTGAGCAAGTTCATCCCGCAATTGATACTTTTGGTACCGCTGGTCATTTTAATGTTGAGTTTTATTTTCAACCGGAGCACAGTCCATTTTATACAAAAGTGTGTCCAGCTCCAATTACGCCTCGATTTTTAATAAAGGAGATTGAAAACCCATCTACTAGGAAAAAAGAATGGCATTTTAATAATAAAGTTCAAGGATTATTGCCAGGGCTTTTAATTAGCCAAACACTTGGTTTTTGGTCAGGAATGAAATTATTAGCTTCCATTTTCAAGCCAATTCAAAACGCTGCATCTGTTTCATCATCTCGACATATGGATACTGCTGCAAGTTTAACTATTGAACATAAAGCAGGTGAATTTTCAGCGGATGGATTGCAAATCGGATTTACGGTACTCGAAATGGCCGATCGTTTGGAAGGTCTTTTAATGAGTATTGGACTCAATAAAAATTTCGCGCCTCTTATTTACATAGTTGGACATGGGTCGAGTAGTGCTAACAATACACATTATGCAGGTTACGATTGCGGAGCATGTTCTGGTCGTCCAGGTTCAGTAAATGCAAGAGTGATGAGCTTCATAGGCAATCACTCAGGTGTACGCGAAGAATTAATAAAGCGAGGAATTGAAATTCCTGATACCACTCAATTTGTTGGTGTATTACACGACACCTGTCGTGATGAAATGAGTTATTTTGATGAAGGAATCATCAGCGCTGAAAACAATGTTCTGCATGCAAAAAATAAGGAATATTATTTAAATGCCTTAGATCTAAATGCCTTAGAAAGATCGCGTCGTTTTGTAGTTCTTGATTCTTCTAGATCTCTAAAAAAAGTTCATAATAAAGTTAAGCTAAGATCGGCATCTTTATTTGAACCTCGTCCTGAACTTAATCATGCCACCAATACTTTGTGTATCGTTGGACGAAGATCAGTTACCAAAGGCTTATTTTTAGACAGACGATCCTTTCTAAATTCTTTTGATTATACTGTTGATCCGACTGGAAAATATCTTTTGGGTATTCTCAATGCTGTTGCTCCAGTTTGTGGTGGAATCAACTTGGAATATTATTTCTCTAGAGTTGACAATCAGATGTTAGGTGCAGGTACCAAACTTCCTCACAATGTTATGGGCTTAATTGGTGTAGCAAATGGTGTGGATGGAGATTTAAGAACTGGACTTCCCAATCAAATGATTGAAGTTCATGATCCTTTGCGCTTGATGGTAATTGTAGAACATTTTCCTGAGGTTGTTTTGAAAACAATGCAAATTAATCCTGCAACCTATGAGTGGTTTATCAATGAGTGGGTTAGAATAGTGGTAATTCATCCAACTGAAAAATCTGCATATTTATTTGTAAAAGGTGCCTTTGTTCCCTATGAAGGATTAAGGCATTCATTGAATCAAATTGACGATGATATCTTGTTGGATTTGTTGAAAATGGAACATGAGAATTTACCAGTAATGGAACTAAATCATTAAGAAATGGAAAAGTTTATTCACCTGTTTATTCTCTTACCAATCGTTGCATTTATTATAAGTGTAATGATTCCTAAAAAACAAGAACGGCTTTTATCAAGAGTTGCTTTTGTTTCGGTTGGGTTACAATTCTTAGCAGCAGTATTATTTTTGATCCTTTGGATTAGTAATGGAACTTCTGTTTTGAACTTAAAAGAATTCTCAATTTATAAAGCTCATAATTATGATTTTTTCATCGATTTCTATGTAGATAAGATCACATTAGTTTATTTGCTTTTAGGTTCTTTAATCACTTTCGTTATAACGGTTTACAGCAGATATTATCTTCACAGAGAAGAGGGTTATAAGCGGTTTTTTAATACGGTGCTTTTCTTTTATTCTGGATTCAATATCATAATTTTTGCAGGTAATATTGAAACGCTGTTTATTGGATGGGAAATTCTTGGAATCTCTTCTTTCTTACTGATAGCATTTTATCGAGATCGTTATCTTCCAGTTAAAAACGCGGTAAAAGTATTCTCCATATATAGAATAGGGGATGTTGGATTGATCCTAGCCATGTGGTTGTCGCACCATTTATGGCATGAAAACATTTCATTTTTGAAATTAAATAATGCAGAATTAGTGCACCATCATTTAGCTGATAATTCATTGGTTGGATTAGCTATTGCTTTAATGATATTTATTTCAGCTTCAGCGAAATCTGCTCAATTGCCATTTTCTTCTTGGTTGCCTAGAGCGATGGAAGGCCCAACCCCATCAAGTGCTGTTTTTTATGGCTCTTTGTCGGTTCATATTGGTGCCTTTCTATTATTGAGAACCTATCCATTTTGGGAGTTTCAAACTATTTTCAAAGTAATTTTGGTGGTGTCTGGAGCGCTTACGGCAATAATTACCACATTTATTTCACGCGTTCAAAGTTCAATTAAAAGTCAAATAGCCTATTCTTCCATTGCGCAAATAGGATTGATTTTTATAGAGATAGCATTTGGATTGGAAGTGATTGCTTTAATCCATATTTCTGGCAATGCATTTTTGAGAACATATCAATTGCTAATTTCTCCTTCTGTGGTAAGTTATAAGATTCGTGAGCAGCTATATGATTATAAACCTAGAGTTAGAAATTTTGAAGAATCTTGGCCTAAGCGAATAGAAAACACCATTTTTATTTTAAGCCTTAAGGAATGGAATTTAGACAGTTTAATGTATCGCTATTTATGGAATCCGATCAAACGAATTGGTGGGAGATGGACTTGGATGAATTTCAAATACATTTTTTATGTAATAGCATTTATGATGACATTGGGACTTGTTCTTCTCTATTTTAGTGACGCAATAGATGATGAAGTCAAGCATTATTTACCTTTCTTTTTCTCTGTATTTGGATTTTTAATTGCCATCAAAGCTTTCTCTGAAAGAGATAGTGTTCGCAAGAGTTGGACGCTGATCTTATTTAATCATTTGGCTATTGCGATTGCAATTTCATTTAATGAGCATTTTGATTGGATGCATCATGTTTGGTATCTAAGTGGTGTGATCGGTTCTTGGTTTATTGGCTTAATGACTATTAATTATTTAAGGAAAAGAGAAGTTTGGATCAGTTTAAATCAATTCTATGGCCATTCCTATGAATATCCAAAAGCAGCTTTATTGTTTCTTTTGTGCTGTTTAGGATTTGCTGGATTTCCAATTACACCGACTTTTATTGGTGAAGACCTAATCTTTTCACACATACATTATCACCAAGTTGGTTTAGCGCTTTTTACAGCCTTAAGCTTAATTATAAATGGTTTAGCCACCATTCGAATTTATGCCCGAATATTCTTGGGTCCACATGTTAAAAATTATCACGAAGTAGCCAAGCGCTCTTCTTAAAGTTTATTTATCTATTTAAAAATTATAGTTATGAAAAAAAGTATTCCAAAAGATGGTTTCAAAGGTTTGAAACAAAATTTTTCAAGTGACGCAATGTCAGGGTTTTTAGTTTTCTTATTAGCGCTTCCCTTAAGTTTGGGTATCGCAGGCGCAAGTGATTTCCCTCCAATTTATGGTTTAATTACTGCAATGATTGGCGGACTTGTTGTAAGTTTCTTTGCAGGTTCTTTATTGACAATAAAAGGTCCCGCCGCTGGTCTTATTGTTATTGTTGCAGGGGCCGTTTCTGAATTGGGTCATGGAAATTCTGATCTCGGTTGGAAATTAGCTTTAGGGGCAGTGGTTGTAGCAGGTGTACTTCAAGTAATTTTCGGATTGTTGAAGTTAGGTTCATTAAGTGATTTCTTTCCACTTTCAGCTGTGCATGGAATGCTTGCCGCAATTGGCATTATCATTATCAGTAAACAATTGCATATTCTTGTTGGTATGAATCCGCTTACGGAAGCGGGTAAGCCAATGGTTGAACCCTTAGAGTTATTAGCGGAGTTAAAAACTACTTTTGCTAATTTCTTTATGCATAAAGATGTCGCCATTGTGGGTCTGGTGAGTTTGTCTATTGTATTTGGTTGGCCAATGTTGCCGATTAAAGCACTGAAAAAAATTCCTTCTGCTTTAGTAGTTTTAGTTGTTGCTATTCCATTAGGCATGTATTTTGGAATTCATAATATTGCTGATGTAAAAACAGCAAGTGGAGAAGTGATCAAAGGATTTAAACCACTATTAGAATTTAAAGAAGGACTAACTGATATTTTGCGCGTTAATGTAAGCTTTGACGGAATGTCTCAAACTGGTACATTTATTAAATTTGTTATCATGTTTGCTTTGGTTGGAAGTCTAGAAGCATTGCTAACAGTGAAAGCCATCGATATGTTGGATCCGTTTAAAAGAAGATCCAATACCAATAAGGATTTAATAGCGGTAGGAATAGGTAATATTATTGCTGGCGTATTGGGTGGTTTACCGATGATTAGTGAGGTTGCACGATCTTCTGCTAATGTTAGTAATGGTGCCAAGACCAGATGGGCTAATTTCTTTCATGGTGTATTTATTCTATTGTTTTTAATTTTCGCGGTTACTTTTAGTGATTTAATTCCTAAAGCTGCCCTTGCCGCTATGTTAATTGGAGTGGGTTGGAAATTAGCGCATCCTAGAGAATTTGGTCATATGGCAAAAATTGGTGCGGATCAAATAGCTGTTTTTATAACGACTATCATCTTTACTTTAGCTACTGATTTACTAATTGGTATTGCTGCTGGAATTGTGCTAAAATTAATTTTACACATAGCTAGAGGCGCTTCTTTGTCAAGTTTGTTTTCAGCAAAGTCTCAAATAGTAAATAATACGGTTACTGTTAGTGGCTCGGCTATTTTTAGCAATTTCATTAAAGTTAAAAAGCAAATAATTTCTTTGGGTTATACCGAAAATGTAACTTTGGATGTGACTCATTGTAAGTTGGTGGATCATTCTGTGATTGAAACTTTGCATCATTTGAAAGATGACTTCAAATCAGAGGGGGGTTCACTTAACATCAAAGGAATTGAAGAGTTTAAAAATGTCGGTAAATCAAAGCATCATTTAGCTGCTAGAAGAAAGAAGAAATAGCATGAAAAAGTTAATTACAACATTCTTCCTCCTTTTATTTATAGTAGGAGGGAACTTTGCTCAAAAAATAATTTCAGATCAAACTCATGCATGGGTTTTGTATACCGGAAATCATAAAATAAGCAAGAAATTTGGTGTCCATACAGAGTACCAATGGCGCAGAGCTGATTTTTTTAACGATTGGCAGCAATCTTTAGCTAGGGTGGGTTTAGAATATTATCAGAATCCAAATGTTACTTTTACTGCTGGATATGCTTCCATTATTTCTTACCAATATGGCGATCAGCCCATCAGTCACCAAACCACTGAAAATCGTATCTGGGAACAGTTGAATTTGAAGGCTAAATATGGTCGATTTGATCTGCAACATCGCTACCGTATGGAGCAAAGATTGATTGATAATTGGAGTAATGCTTCAGGCTCTTTTGTGCAAGGAAAAGATAATTATCGTAATCGAGTTAGATATCGTATGATGGTCAATGTTCCTTTGAGTCGAAAGGAAATGGCCAATAACACCCTATTTTTAAATGTCAATGATGAGGTTTTCTTGGGTTTTGGAAAGGGTATCGCAAAAAATGTATTAGATCAAAATCGATTTATTACCGCTTTGGGGTGGAGGTTTAATCCAAATTTTAATATCCAATTGGGTTATTTAAATCAAATGGTATTTAAAACTGATGGCATTAAAGTGGAACGAAATCATACACTATGGTTATCAACCACTTATAATATTGATTTCACAAAATTCAAGAAAAAATAGTCGCCTCTCCAGTGGACAATAAAAAAGCCCTAAAGATATTTCTTTAGGGCTTTTTTAATAGAATTGATATTTTTATTCGTTACCAAATTTTTCAATTACTTGTTGTGTTACTCCTGTATTAGAGAAACCTCCATCATGAAATAGATTTTGCATCGTTACATATTTGGTGTAATCAGAAAACATTGAAACACAATAGTCAGCACAGGCAATGGCAGATGCATTTCCAAGGGGCGACATTTGTTCAGAAAAATTAATGAATTCAGTAAAACCTTTTATTCCTTGTCCAGCTGTGGTTACTGTAGGAGACTGAGAAATAGT
>CANJQZ010000076.1 GCA_947476515.1 Flavobacteriales bacterium | reverse complement strand
TCTGCTTCTTTTAAAAATCTTACAGCACTTTTAGGATCACAATCCCTTCCATCCGTTATGGCGTGAATATAAACTTCTTGTACGCCTTGATCTGCGGCCATCTTGCAAAGTGCAAACAAGTGTTCCTTTGAACTGTGTACACCACCATCTGAAAGCAAACCCATTAAATGTAATTTTCTTCCCGGTTCTTTGGCTTTCTTGAAAGCGTCTAGAAGAATTTTATTTTCAAAGAAGTCCCCTGATCTAATTTCCTTATTGATTCTTGTCAATTCTTGATAAACCACCCGCCCAGCTCCTATGTTCAAATGACCGACCTCTGAATTTCCCATTTGCCCCTCCGGAAGACCTACCTTTTCGCCAAAGGTAGTCAAGGTAGCATGCGGGTATTGGCGCATTAAGCGATCCATTACTGGAGTGTTTGCCGCTGCTATCGCATCTGATGCCCCTCCGTTTCCAATGCCCCAACCGTCCAAAATTATTAATCCAACATGTTTGTTCATAGTTGCAAGGTTATTTTAAAATTGGCGCCCTTCGGTTTATTATCTGAATAGGTTATTTTCCCTTTGTGCAGCGCGGCAAATTGCTCAACGATATAAAGCCCCAAACCACTTCCTTTCTGCGTTCGAGTTTCTTCATTTTCTACGCGGTAAAATTTGGAAAAAATTTCTGTTTGATGGGTTAGGGGAACACCCGGACCTTCATCCTTTACACCAAAAATAAAATTATTTTCTTCCTGTGCTGCATACAAAGTTATGTTAGCGTCTTGTCCTGCGTATTTGATGGCATTTTCTAATAAATTGGAAAGAATGGCTTCGAACATGAATCTATCCGCTTTTAATTCTGCATCACTGTCAATGCTAATTTGAATAAAGTTCTTACCGTAATTTTTATGGATTCTGTCAACTATTTGTTGCGCAAGTTCTGAAAATCTAAAAGTACTTTTCACAGGCTGAATAGATTTGTTGTCCAAACTTGATGCATGTAAAATATTTTCGATTAGTAATTCTAAGCGTTCGTTTTCTTCTAATGATTTTTTTAAAAGTTCTTGCCTTTTTTCTAAAGTAAGATCATGCTTCAACATGGTTTGGATCATTATTTTTTTAGCGGCAATGGGGGTTTTTAACTCATGCGTAACAGACAGTAAAAAATTACTCTGCCTTCTAGATAATAGAATATCCTTTTGAATGGATTTTCTAATTTGCCAAAGGCCAAAAATGAGTATAATAAAAAAGACCATTCCTTCCCCCAAAATCATTCCCACTCTTCTCATGGAAGCATCGGGAGTGGCTTCTGTTTTCTGACTTAATTCAATTAAATGATAACCCCACCAGGCAAATTGTAAGATAATATAGGTACTTAGAATGATGAAGAAAAATCTAGTTTTATTATTCATTTCTTATTCTGTATCCGTATTTTTCTTGAAGATACTTCCCACTTCTTTACCAATTTTTTGAATTGTTTCTACGCCCACACTAATTGGATTTCCAGTAATGTCGTCATAATTAGTAAACATATTTTCTTTTTCTTGACCTGGATAGATGATGATGGTGTCGTTGTTTGGATATGCTTTTTCAAGCCGCATTAAAAATCCATCAATTTCTGGAGTATAAGAAACTGATCCAAAACGAGAGGCACAAACCACCACGATATCACCTGATTTTTTGTTAGCTTTTAAGAAAACATCATCAAGACTATCAATTTCATATGCACTCATTTCAAAATCAATTTTATTGGCTTGACCTACTTTTAAGGCGCGTTCATAGGCTCCTTCTGTTCCATAAAGATTAACTTTAATTGATAATTCTTTAGCCAAGCGAAGAATGCGTTCCATCCAAATAGCAAAATCCGGTTCTAATTCTGCGAAAGCAGGACAAACTAAAACAATGCGTTCATAATTGATGGAAGGTTGATCTAAGCGACAGAAGAAAATAGTTTTATCACAAACATCTAATAGGTGTGATCGATCATCTCCCACCAGTCTTTTTAATAAATTGATTCTACTGCTATCATTTATTATTACAATATCTGAAACCAATTCTTTAGATACCCGGGCAATTCCGGAAGAAATATTTAGGTCAATGGTCGCTATGGTATTTATTTTTATTTCATGACCCGAGAAATGTTTCACAATATCCTCTAAAGATTTTCTTGATTTACGGATCATTTTTTCCGCGTCAACATTATTTTCATGGACACTAACCACTGAAATTGGATTGATCACTTTTGAATCTGAAATTAAAATCCCAAAATCTAATATAGATTCATTTCCCTGAAGTTCGTTCATGGAAACCAGTACATGCTGGTTCCTTAATTTGGTTTCATTCTGTCCCTCATCACCATTTTCAGCTTGTTCAATCAACAAATTCTTACCCGCTATTTCTGTAGCAAAGGAGGCCGTCATACAGGTGAAAAGAATCAATAAAATGGTTCCATTGACAATATTAATATCTAGAATCCCATGTCCATCGCCATATCCGACCATAATAATGGCAAGGGTAGCGGCTGCATGAGAGGTACTTAGACCAAAAATAATATTCCGCTCATTTTTACTCAGCTTGAAAATTAATTGTGTGGTATAGGCTGCCAACCATTTGCTGAAAATTGCAAAAGTGGTCAGTACTGCAGCAATAATGAGGGGCCATGAACCAGCAAAAAATGCGCGGTAATCAACCACCATTCCCACAAAAATTAAAAAGAACGGAATGAATAGCGAATTGCCGATAAAGTCAATGCGATTCATTAATATAGAATTATGAGGCACTAATTTATTGAGCACCAAACCAGCGACAAATGCCCCGATAATCCCTTCCACTCCAGCTACCTCTGCAAGAAAGGCAGAAAAAAATACTGTAGCAAGTATGAAAATATATTGCGAAGTCTTCTCACTGTCTAATTTACTCAAAAACCAACGGGCAATTTTTGGAATAATTAAAAACATGATAAGGGAGAATATTCCCAAAGAAGTAATAAGACGCAGCCAAAAGGAAAAATCCAAACTTCCTTTGGAAGAACTGGTTATAATGGCCAGAATAATTAAAACAGCCGTATCAGTCAATATGGTTCCGCCAACGGTAATGGCTACGGAGGAATGTTTAGACAAACCATATTTACTAATAATAGGGTAGGCCACTAAAGTATGTGTTGCAAACATACTCGCAGTTAAAAGGCTGGCCATTGGACTTAAATGCAAGGCATAAAGGCACAAAGGATACCCTAAAACAATTGGAATAAAGAAAGTGAGTAATCCAAAAGTGAGACTTTTTTTGATATACTTTTTAAATTGCGTAAGGTCTAATTCTAAACCTGCAATAAACATGATGTAGAGTAAACCAATGGTAGCGAAAAGCTTTATATTCCCTGAGGCCGCCATGGCTTCAGACCCAATCAAATTGAATCCTTTTGGTCCAATTACCACTCCGGATAATATCAGACCAATTATGGCAGGAATTCTTGCTTTTCTTAATACAATAGGAGAGAGGAGGATGATAAATAACATCAATGAAAAAACCAATACTGGATTGTGTAATGGTAATTTGAATTCAGAGAGTAAGTGTTCAAAAAAATAATCCATCAATCTAAAATTGCAAAGTGATATCCTTTGTTCAGCATGCGTTCAATAAAAACTGGAAGCACCAATTTTAATTTATCAAAGGTACGATGGTTGTCATGAAAAACGATAATATCTCCCGATTTTATTTTATTCATTTTTTTCTCGATTTTACTAGCCGATACATTTGAATCAAAATCATTAGACAACCAAGTCCACATAATTATTTTATAACCTAATTTTCTCAGGAGACGCGCTTGTTTTAATTTTATTCTTCCGTATGGAGGTCTAAATAAATTACTTGATAAGATCGAATTGGCATCCTCCACAGAATTTAGGTACGAACTTGTATTGCTTGTCCAACCTTTTTCGTGACGCATGGTATGATTTCCAATTTTATGACCCTCACTAATAATTTGATTTAAAATTAGCGGGTTATTTTGCGAAGCATCACCAACACAAAAAAAAGTCGCTTTTATATTATGTTCCTTAAGGCAAGATAAGATCCAATCACTATGCTCAGCACCGGGCCCATCATCAAAAGTTAAATAAAGCGCATTCTTTTCCCCTCCCCTCCAAATCCAATTAGGAAATAGTTGTTGCACGAACCAGGGGATGCGAAAAATAGGCATTTATGGGGTGTTGCTGTCTGGTTTATTTCCTGCTGGAATCATTTTTTGTAGATCCATATTTACAGGTTGTCCACTCGGTACAGCGCCACTAGGAACTCCAGGTACTTTAATAAATCCATAATGCTGACCCATACCACCCAAATAAGCTTGAAGACTTGCCAGCAAGGGGCTATATTTACCGCCAATTCCTCCTGAAACTTCGCCATTATTGCTCGCTAATTGTTCTAATTCTGAATACATTCTAGGGGCAATTATTTTGTAAACCCTATTAATACTTTTATAAATACGCTTGGCTAAAGGCCCGTTTTTATTACCCAAAGTAGGATCAGCAGCAATAACATACATTTTAAAACAGGCGTCTAAAGCAGCATATAAATCTTCCACATTATCAGGCTTCGCACTCATGCGAACATCAGTATGCTCATAGTAGGCGAAAATTCTTTCGTAATCGTCCATTAAAGCCATTCCAAGGGCTTCAGCCTTTGCTTTATTTTTAGTAACATAGTATAATTGTACATATTCGTGAAGTACACCACTGCATTTAGCTCTGATATCTTGGCCATTAAAGTTATAGGCATCATGCATTTTGTTTAATTCCAAGGAAGCCATTGGATCACATTGATTCACTTCCCCGAAATCCATGACATTTGTCAAAGGCATTTTTGCAAGAGACATATCTAGAAGAGCACATGCTTTTTTGTTATTTCCTTTATTAGCAAATTGTTCTGCAAGCAACATGAAATTCACACGATATTGAACGGTATGACGACGAGCATAATAATCAGTTAAAACCCCTGGCATATTCATTTTTCCATAGCTATAAGTATGACTTAAATGTTGGTCCATTTTTCGAATATTGTAAAAATTCATAACATTAGATCTCATAGGATTTAATTCATAAGCCATTCCAACTTGTTGAACATAACCACTACTCAACAAAGCAATTGAAAATGCAGAACCGCGATTACTAGAGAAATAAATGCCTCTTTTCCAGTCATTATTGGCAACAATATCCATCATCATGATTTCATCTCTTGTCAAATAGCGATCTCTTTTTGAATCAAACTCAAATGGAATCCTCGTTGGGCAAGTAGCCATTTCCTGTTTAGTAATCACGCCTGAGTTAAAGGCATTATTTTTATTAACTTTCAAAGTAAAACTAGAAGACGGGAAGAAACTTACCTTTCCATCTTTGTTATTCAATGCATTGGCATCATCTCTAACAAATGCCATCGCTTCTGCGAAATCTACCGACATCCATGGTTTTTCAAAATCTTGTATCAGTTTTTGTAATTCTGAAGAGATGGCATCATCAATTTTAATAGCGCCACTTTGATTGGCTTCTAAGATTTGAGCAATAGCATTGAATTTTTTATAAATATTACTTTCAAGATTTGGATCATTCGAAATTAAATCACTTTGAAGTTGATTAAAGGCCACTTGGATATCTGGATTAACTACTGTAATAGAAGGCATAAAACCAGCCATTTTCGCGTTAAAATATTGAATCGTCTGTTGCGCTGGGATTCGATTATTTTTAACCCTCATGTGAATGACCTTTTCTTTCAAAGCGTCATCACCCGAAGAGCCAAACAAGTCAAGTAAACCAAGGAAATATACTTGATCTGTATTTCCTGCATACATTAAGATCTGATCTTCTCTAAATTTAATAGGTAAAGGATCAGATTCATAGGCTTTCATTTTCATTTGATTGGTATACCAATCTGTCCCCATAAGGGATAGATTACAAACCCTAACATCAGTTCTTACGCCTTCCACCTCTTGCATGTACCACAATGGGAAGGTATCATTATCACCGTTGGTAAAGATAATACCATTTTTTTCACAAGATTGTAGGTAATTATATGCCAAATCTCGCGCGCTTGTCTTACCACTTCTATCGTGGTCATCCCATCCTTGGAAAGCCATTATTAAAGGCACCATAACTCCAAGAACTGCAGCGAGGACGGCACCATTTTTTTCCGTTTGCACTATCTTTTTCAAGAGCAACATAGTTCCTATTAACAAAGCAGCAATTAATAAAATCATGCACCATAAAATAGTATTGGCCATACCATATTCAGCACCCATATCTGCCAAAAGCATCAGCACCAAAATAGCACCCGCCCAAATCGCCGCTTTTTTAAAGTCTTCTTTTTGGAAACGCATGAACATGTCATAGAGGGCATAAACCCCAATTCCTATCCACATAGCAAAGAAATAAAACGACCCGGCATAGGCATAGTCTCGTTCTCTTGGTTCCATTGGTTTTTGATTTAAGTACACTAAAATCGCAAATCCTGTAAACATAAAGACCAGTGATAAGACAAAGGCATCTTTTGGAGCACGATAAAAATGAAAAAACAATCCAATTAAAGCTAGCGTCAAAGGAAGTAGGAAAAATCGATTGTGAGAGGCATTGTCCTCTGTATATTTTGGGGCAAACTCTTGACTCCCAAGTCTGGCCTCGTCAAGAACGGTAATTCCTGTCAACCAATTCCCGCGCATGTTATCTCCATGTCCTTGAATATCATTTTGTCTTCCAGCAAAATTCCACATAAAGTAGCGGATGTACATCCAATTGACTTGATATCTAAAGAAATAGGTAAGATTTTCCCCAAAGGTTGGCAATCGTTTACCGTCATTTCCGATATCTGTTAGCGTTTCATCATTTGGATCGTAACCAGACCAATTTTCATATCCTTGTTGGTGCGATGGATTTCCTTCAGAATACATTCTTGGGAAAAGTGTTTCTTGCGAATAGGTAGCAATACCTCCATGGCGCACGGAAGCATTACTTTCATAATACTTTTCTTCAATACTGTAAGCACCTCGATGCGCAGAAACCCATTTTTTGGCATCTGCTTCTTTTTCAAAAGCTTTAATGTCATTATCACCTTCCATAATTACAAAGCGTTGTAAATAAAAGGGTGAAAAATCCTTCCATTCATCCCTTGAAGTTAATTGAGGACCATCTTCCGTCATGATTTCCCCATTTTTCAAGGAGTTCCAATAATTACCTGAAAGTAGAGGTGCTGAACCGTATTGTTCTCTTTTCAAATAAGAGTGAAGCGTAACTAGATTTTCTGGATCATTTTCATCCAATGGAGTGTTGGCATTGGAACGAATCACGATAACGGCGAAAGAACCATATCCAATTAGTAAAAAAACAAGTCCCATAAATATATTGTACAGGATCGTTTTTCCTTTTTTTCTTGCATACATCACTCCTATAACACAGATGATTATTAAGAAAATAAAGAAGAAAATGGTTCCTGCAAAAAAGGGTAATCCTAATGAATTTACAAAAGAAACTTCAAAAGCAGAGGCTAGAGCGACAGAACCTGGAATTACCCCTTCTTGAATAAAACCTAAGGTGAACAATGAAATAACACCAGTCAAAACAAAACCTTGCCAATTCGTTTTTTCGAATGCTTGAAAATAAATGATATAACAAATGGCAGGAATAACAAGGATGCCCAAAAGGTGAACACCAATGGCTAAGCCCAAAAGAAACATAATTAAAAGCAACCATCTATTGGGAGAAACGCTCGAAATAAATTTTGATTCCGACATTTCTTCATCCCATTTCAGTGCAGCCCAAAACACGACCGCAGTAAATAAAGAGGCCATTGCATATACCTCACCTTCCACTGCCGAAAACCAAAAGGAATCCGAGAAGGTATAAGACAAAGCACCAATAGCAGAAGCGGTAAAGATGGCTATTCTATCTCCACAACTAAGTTCTGCTTTGTGCTTTAAGATCATTTTTTTAATCAAGATCGTCAAGGACCAGAACATGAACAAAATGGTTAAAGACGATGACAATGCTGAGAGGGAATTGATCCAAACGGCAACATTTTCAGGAGCAGCGAAAAAAGAAAACAACCTCCCCATAACCATAAATAAAGGTGCCCCTGGAGGGTGCCCCACCTCTAATTTATATGCTGCTGTAATATACTCCCCGCAATCCCACAAACTCACCGTGTCTTCTATGGTCATTAAATATACTATAGTAGCTATAGCAAAAACCCCCCATCCCAACACT
>CANJQZ010000075.1 GCA_947476515.1 Flavobacteriales bacterium | reverse complement strand
CCACTTTTAAAGGTTTTTTTAGTGGTATTTAATTTCTTATTATGAAAAAAGGACAAATCTCTGCTATCCCAATTTTTCGAAAAATAGCAATATGCTCTAGCTGCAATTAAAATAAAATTAGACCAATTTCTATTTGTCTTACCTTTGTAGTTATTAAAAATCAATTATCATTTAGTATCAAGTTATATCATGTCAGAGAACGCAACAAAAAATATTCAAGAATTGGGTGAATTTGGCCTTATTGATCATCTAACATCAGGGTTTGCCTCCTCAAATGCTACCACTGTTTTAGGTATAGGCGATGATTGTGCCGTAATTGAAATTAATGCAGAGGAATCATTTCTTGTTTCTACAGATATGTTGGTTGAAGGCGTGCATTTCAATCTGATGTATGTTCCCTTAAAACACCTAGGTTATAAAGCAGTTGCTGTAAATGTATCTGATATTTGCGCCATGAATGGTAAAGCTGAGCAAATTACGGTTGCATTGGCTGTATCCAGTAAATTTCCAGTGGAAGCATTAGAAGAACTTTATGAAGGAATTCAATTGGCTTGCGATCATTATCAAGTGGATCTAGTTGGGGGAGACATGACTTCTTCGTGGTCAGGTTTATCTATCACAATTACTGCTATCGGAAGGGTAGCTAATAGTAAAATGACCAAGAGATCCGGCGCAAAACCAAATGATATTATCGTTGTTTCTGGAGATTTAGGGGCTTCATATTTAGGGCTACAAATCTTAGAAAGAGAGAACGAGGTATTTAAGGCCAATCCAAAAGTTCAGCCAGAATTGGAAGGTTTTGATGCGCTTATTCAACGACAGTTAAAACCAGAAGCCCGAATGGATATCATTGAACTTTTAGAAAAAATGGAGGTGGTACCTACAAGTATGATTGATATTTCTGATGGTTTAGCCTCTGAAATAATGCATTTGTGTAAACAAAGCGGAACTGGTTGTCAATTATTTGAAGATAAAATCCCCATGACAGACAAGACTAAATTGACAGCGATTGAATTTAAAATATCTCCAGTTACTTGCGCACTCAATGGTGGTGAGGATTACGAATTACTTTTCACGGTTAAACAAGAAGATTTTGATAAAATAGTCGGAAACCCAAGCTTGTCCCCCATTGGTTATATGACAGAAGATACCGCTGGAAAATTCTTAATTGATGCGGCTGGAGATGTCGTGCCTCTAAAAGCTCAAGGCTGGCAACACTTTTAATCTACTCTGGGTAAGTGTATTTCAGTTCTGTGAATAACACAGATAGTGAATAAACTCTGAATCTTAGCTTGTATTTTTTCGGCATCAATTTTATTGCGGTAATCTCCAACCATTAAATTGAAGTTCGGATCCTCAAAATTCATGTAAACTTCTGTTTTTGGATATAATTCTAAAAATTTTCTTTTAGCAGCATCTGCAACATCTTTATTAGAGTCAAAACATATCTGTAAGCGATAACCAATTGTTTTTTCTGCATCATTAGAAATTGATTGAACCAATCCCGGTAAACGGGAATCATTTTTAATGATAATCTGTCCAAAGGCATGACTTCCAAATACAATAATTAAGCAAAATAATATTTTCGACATGTCAAATAATTTCCACAAAATTAACTAAATGCCTCTTAAAGAACAATTTTAAGGCAAAGACAATTAAAGACCTTATTTAGAATGATTTTAAATTAGCTATATTATTGTATTTTTTGTCATAAAACTGTCATAGAATTGTGTGTTTGTCCTAAATTTGCTACCGTTAAAATGCGTTAAAATCGCATTATTTGAACAAGAAATTAGTAACGTTTTTCATGAAAATATCTAATATTCAGAGGTTTAAGCGCTTGAGCACAGTAGTTGCTGGCGTTTTCACAGTGATTACCTTTTTGCTTCCAAACCAAGTTTTGGCTGATGGAGGAGGTGATTTTAAAGCTAAATGTGCAAGTTGTCACCAACCTCACAAGAACAGTACAGGTCCAAAACTTTTTCAAGTTAGAACCAAATGGGCTACTGGTGGAGCAAAAGAAGGATCTATTTACCAATGGGTAAATAACTGGCAAACAGCTGTTGCAAATGATCCTTATGCTGCAGATGTTTCTAAATGGTCTTCAACAGCGATGTCCCAATTCCCAGATTTATCTAAAGAGCAGATTAATGGAATAATGGATTGGATAGATATGCAGCCAGATCCAGCGAATGCGGCAACATCAGCTGATCCAACAAAAATGAATGGTGATCCTGCTGCTACTGAAGAAGAAGGTTCGTTTTCATGGATATGGATTGTTATCGGAGTGATTTTCGTCATCATTATTCTTGCAGTTGGTGGCGTTCGTCGTCAATTGAAACTAGTTACCAGTGATGAAGAACCTGTTGAAAAGTTAACCTATGGTGAAGAACTTCGTGCTATGGCATGGAAATACAGACTTTGGGTTGGATTAGGTTCTTTGGTTTTAGTGCTTTCAATATTGGTAACATTAATTCAAGGTTTGGGACGCATCAATGTAGTAGAAAATTATCAGCCTTCTCAACCAATTGTTTTTCCTCATGATAGACATGCAGGTGTTAATGGGATTGATTGTAAGTACTGCCACAATTCTGTTACAAAATCTAAGTCTGCTGGAATTCCTTCAGTAAATGTTTGTATGAATTGTCACAAACAAATTAACGGAGAAGGGAAGCCATTTGCTGATCAAATTAAGAAAATTTATACAGCTGCTGGATGGGATCCTGCTGGAGCAGGTAAGTATACTGGAAAAACTTCTCCAATTGTTTGGAATAAAGTACATGTTTTACCTGATCATGTTTATTTTAATCACTCTCAACATGTTGTTGTTGGCGGGGTAGATTGTAAGCAATGTCATGGCGATATGAAAACAATGAATGAAGCAGTTAAAGTTCAACCAGTGGAAGAATTGAATAAGATTGAAGGCAACATTAAGTTGTCTCGACCTACTTTAACAATGGGTTGGTGTATCGAATGTCACGCTGCTAAAGATGTTCCTTTAGGAAATGGTAAGAGTGCTTATTACGATGAGATTCATAGAAGATTAAAAGACAATGATAAAACATTGTATAGAAAATACCTAAAAGATGGTAAGGTTACCGTGAGTGAATTAGGTGGATGGGAATGTGCAAAATGTCACTATTAATAATTAGGTCATAGTCAGAAAAATATGGGAATGACAAGAAAATATTGGAAAGGTCTTGAAGAATTAAAGGAAACTCCTGAATTTATCAAGCAAAGAGAGAATGAATTTCCTTCTCAAGTAAGTGTTGAAGAATTTTTATCTGATGATAAATTAAACGAAACATCTACTGCACGAAGAGACTTCTTGAAGTTTTTAGGTTTCTCCGTTGCAGCAGCTTCTTTAGCAGCTTGTGAGGCGCCTGTAACTAGAGCGGTACCTTATGTGATAAAACCAGAAAATGTAACGCTTGGAATGCCGACATGGTATGCTTCAACTTACTATGATGGTTCTTCTTACACAAGTATTTTAGTTAAAACTAGAGAAGGTCGCCCTATCTTTATAAAAGGAAATAAGGATTTTGGAATTACTAAAGGTGGTGTCAATCCCCAAATTATTGCTTCTGTATTAGGACTATACGATAGCGAGCGATTAAAAAACGCCTCTATTGGTGGTGCAGATGTTGCTCAATCAAAATTAGATGCTGAAGTAATAAGCGCTCTTAAATCATCTAAAAAAGTTACATTAATTAGTAATACTGTTATCAGTCCATCAATGAACCGAGCAATCGGAACCATGGCTGCTGGGTTAAATGTAAATGGCGCCACAAAATTTGAGCATATTACTTATGATGCTGTTTCTTACAGCGCTATGAGAGAAGCCAACCTTCAAAATTTTGGTGCTGCTATTTTACCTTCTTACGATTTTTCTAAGGCGAAATCGATTGTAAGTATTGGTGCTGACTTTCTTAGTACTTGGTTGATGTCTACCGAATATGCTGCTCAATATGGATCAAGAAGAAATCCTGAAAAAGAAGCGGATGGCGAATGGATGTCAAAACACTTTCAGTTTGAATCTACTATGTCGATTTCTGGATCAAACGCTGATTACAGAGGTATGATTAAACCTTCTGAACAAGCAGCAGTATTATCTTTCTTTATTAAAGGTTTAGGTGGATCTTGCGCTATTGCTGCAACTGTTCCCGCTAGTGCTGAAAAAGCTGCAAAAGAAGCACTTTCCTCTTTGAAGAAAAATAAGAAAAATGCTTTGGTTGTTTGTGGTTCGAATAATGTAGGCTTACAATTATTAACCAATCAACTAAATTCATTATTGGAGTCTTATGGAACTACCATAGATTTAAATAATGATTTAAAGTTATTCCAAGGTAATGATAAAAAAGTGCAAGCTTTTGCAAATCAAGTTATTGCTGGGAAAGGATCGGATATGATTATATTCATGGGTGTTAATCCTGTGTATACTTTACCGAATGGTGCTGCTTTTGGAAAAGCATTGAAAGGTGTTAAAACAACACTTTCTTTGTCTGCTTATGCTGATGAAACTACAGCGCTTTGTTCTCATGTATCTCCCGACCATCATGCACTAGAATCTTGGAATGACTTCCAAGTTAAACCTTCACATTATGCAGTTGCTCAGCCTACAATTCGACCTTTGCATGATACTACTTCAGCTCTTGAATCTATCCTGGTTTGGAGTGGAGAAGCAAATAGAGCAGGTAAAGATTCTAATGTAGCGTACGATTATATTAAAGAAACATACGCAACAATTTTCCCATTAGGAGATTTTGCATACACAACGCATAATAGTTGTGAAAATATTACGGTTGCAGCTGCTACAGCTTTTGCTTATAAGTCATCTCCAATTACAAATCTTCCAAAAAGTGGCGCTTTAGAAGTAATATTATATCAAAAAGCTGCCATTGGAACAGGTGCTCAAGCAAGCAATCCTTGGTTACAAGAAATGCCGGATCCAATTACAAAGGCTACATGGGATAATTATATTACCATGAATCCAGTTGAAATGGAAAAATTGGGATATGTAACTACTTATGATCAAGAACATGGTTTAGACTTAGCAACGGTTTCGGTTAACGGATTAAGTGTTACTTTACCTGTTTACCCTTTACCTGGTCAAGCAATTAATACTGTTGGTATCGCTTTAGGTTATGGAAGAGGTGCTAATGGAGAAAAAATCGGTAAAGCTGCTTTTCAAACCAAAGAATATGGTGGTTATGAATTAGGTGAAAATGGATTACCTGTACCAATTGGTGCTAATGTTTATGCTTTTGCTTCGTCAAATTTTGAATTAGAGACAGTAGGAACGATCAAGAAAGTTAATGGAACTTATAAAATTGCTGCAACTCAAATTCATCATACAGTTATGGGAAGACATTCAATTGTGCGTGAAACCACTTTGGATACCTTCTTAGCTAAAGGTAAAGAGGCATATAATCCTGCTCATACGCTACAAAAATTAAATAAAGAAGGTCATCACGAAGAAAGACCGATGAGTGAATTTGATTTATGGGATGCACATCCTGTAGAGAAAATTGGCCATCGATGGGGGATGACTATTGATTTATCTTCTTGTATCGGCTGTGGATCTTGTTTAGTTGCTTGTCAATCAGAAAATAATGTCCCTGTTGTTGGAAAAGATGAAGTTCGAAGAGGTCGTGAAATGCACTGGTTGCGCATTGATCGTTACTTCGCATCTGATGAAGAAGCAGCAGTTGGACAAAGAAAAGATAAAGAAACATTTAGTTACGATAAAGCAGAATTAGCTGCAGAGAATCCGAAAGTAGTACACATGCCTTTAATGTGTCATCATTGTAACCACGCTCCTTGCGAGACGGTTTGTCCGGTAGCAGCAACTACACATAGTAACGAAGGATTAAATCAAATGGCATACAATCGTTGTATCGGTACTAGATATTGTGCCAACAATTGTCCTTATAAAGTGCGTCGTTTCAACTGGTTTAATTATCCTTCTTACAAGAAATTCACAGAGGTCAATCCTGCACAAGATGATTTAGGCAGAATGGTATTGAATCCAGATGTTACAGTTCGAACAAGAGGTGTAATGGAAAAATGTTCTTTCTGTGTTCAAAGAATTCAAGCGACAAAATTAGTGGCTAAGAAGGAAGCAAGAATGATCATTGATGGTGAATTAGCAACTGCTTGTTCAGATGCTTGTCCAACCAATGCCATTATCGTTGGAGACTGGAATGATTCTAAATCTTCTGTATTTGCAAGTTCTAATTCAAAAAGAGCTTATCAAGCACTTGAAGAAGTTGGTGTTAAACCTAATGTTTGGTATAAAGTTAAGGTGCGTAACGAAGTTAATGAGTTATTATCCAGCATACAAGTGGTGAAAGAAGCGCCACATCATGAGAAGAAAAAAGGACAACATTAATAGTAAATTGAACTAGCATGCAAAAAGAAGCAGCAATTAGAGAACCCCTCATACTTGGTCATAAAAGTTACCATGATGTAACGGAAGATGTATGTCGTCCAATTGAAGACAAAGCCCCTAGAATGTGGTACATTCTTTTCGGTATTGCTTTAATTATTGGTCTATACGGAGTAGGTTGTATCGTGTACTTATTGGGTACAGGAATCGGTGTTTGGGGATTGAACAAAACCATTGGATGGGCTTGGGATATTACCAATTTTGTTTGGTGGGTAGGTATTGGTCATGCGGGGACATTAATCTCTGCTGTATTGTTGTTGTTCCGTCAAAAATGGAGAATGGCAATTAACCGCTCTGCAGAAGCAATGACCATTTTCGCTGTATTTATGGCAGGTTTATTTCCATTGATTCACATGGGAAGATTATGGGTTGGTTATTGGGTACTTCCATTACCAAATCAATTTGGTTCTTTATGGGTGAATTTTAACTCACCTTTGCTTTGGGATGTATTTGCAATTTCAACTTACTTATCTGTTTCGCTTGTATTTTGGTATATCGGTTTAATTCCTGATTTTGCTACTATTCGCGATAGAGCTAAGAAACCGGTAGCTAAGAAGATGTACAGTATATTATCTTTTGGTTGGTCTGGTCGCGCAAAACATTGGAATCGTTTTGAAACTGTTTCCTTGGTTTTAGCCGGTTTAGCCACCCCACTTGTATTCTCTGTACACTCTATTGTATCATTTGACTTTGCTACCTCTGTTATTCCAGGTTGGCATACGACTATTTTCCCTCCTTACTTTGTTTGTGGTGCTGTATTCTCTGGTTTTGCTATGGTACAAACGCTCTTGTTGGTAATGAGAAAAGCAATGGGATTAGAAGCATATATTCATACTAAACATGTTGAATATATGAACATTGTAATTATGGTTACAGGTTCAATCGTTGGAACAGCTTACATTACTGAATTGTTTATTTCTTGGTATTCAGGCGTAGAATATGAAGCATATGCATTCTTAAATAGAGCAACTGGTCCTTACTGGTGGGCATATTGGTCGATGATGACTTGTAATGTTATTTCACCACAATTAATGTGGATTAGAAAATTACGAAGAAGTTTGATGTTTACTTTCTTCATTTCTATAGTTGTGAATATAGGTATGTGGTTTGAACGATATGTAATTATTGTTACTTCAATTCATAGAGATTATGTTCCTGCTGCGTGGAGTATGCATTACCCAAGTCATATCGATATAGGAGTTTATATCGGCACTATTGGACTTTTCTTTGTATTCTTTTTATTATTTGCAAGGTATTTCCCAGTATTGGCATTAAATGAAGTAAAAACAATTTTGAAAGGTTCAGGTCAATCTTATAAAGAATCACCTGATTATCATAAACACCATTAATTCAAATTAAAATGGCAGAGAAAGTAATATATGCTATGTACGATGATGACGATGTCCTAAAGGATGGCGCAAAGAAACTCGTATCTAATGGAGTTAAAATCGCGGAGGTTTTTAGCCCATTCCCAATTCATGGTATAGATCCTATTATTGGTGTAAAAAATACACGACTTGGAATTATGGCCTTTTTGTATGGTTTAACAGGTCTTACACTTGCTACCTACGGTATGCGGTTTTTCATGGTGGTAGATTGGCCAATGAATATTGGTGGTAAACCTAACTTTACCTATTTGGATAATATGTTGGCGTTTATTCCTGTAACTTTTGAATTTACAGTTTTATGTGCTGCTCACGGAATGGCCATAACTTATTTATTACGCAATAAGACATTGCCAGGTATTCCTGCTCAAAATCCAGACCCAAGAACTACAGACGATCGTTTTGTGATTGAAATTAGAATGAGTGAAAATCATAAAGTAAGCGAAGAAGCAATTGATAAATTGTTGACGGAAACTGGTTATGTTGAAATTGATAAGAAAGAGATTAAGTAAGCGATATAATAGCAAAAAGAGATGAAAAAACCGCTAATTATAGCATT
>CANJQZ010000074.1 GCA_947476515.1 Flavobacteriales bacterium | reverse complement strand
GTTTGCGTGGATATGGGCAATTGCCCATATCTAACGCAAACAAAACCCTAAAACGATCGAAATAAATTCGTCTGGCGCCTCTGCATGTACCCAATGTCCTGCCGTTTCGATGGTTTCAAATTGACTGTCAGGAAAATTATTTTCCAGATCAGGAATATCATCTTCTAAAATATAATTAGATAAACCTCCTCTAATAAATAAGGTCTGTATCATTACTTCTTTTTCTGGGATAGCCTCAAGAATTTCATCCATGTGAATTTCCAATGCTTTAAAATTCATCCGCCAGGCCAGTGATCCTTTATTCTTCCAATATAAATTTTTCAGCAAAAATTGTAAAACTCCCTCAGAGTTTATATGTTCTCTTAGAATCAAGTCTACTTCAGACCTAGATGAAATTGAATTTAGATCAACAGCATTTAATCCTCCCAATATATGTTGATGATGCAATGGATATTGTTTCATGCCCATATCTACAATAATTAATTTTTCTACTAAACCAATCGTATTTTGAGCAAGCGTCATGGCTACTTTTCCTCCCATAGAATGCCCTAATAGTATAGCATTTTCTACTTTCTGCTCCTCAAGTAGCTTCTGTACATCTTCTGCTAGTAAGGTATAATTGTGATCCTCACTCCAAGGTGAATGTCCGTGATTCCGTAAATCGATGAGATAAACTTGAAAGTAAGTAGCGAATATTTTGGCTTGACTTTGCCAATTGTCTGCTGATCCAAATAGACCATGTAAAATTACAAGTGGTTTACCACTTCCTAAAGTTCTAAAATTTAGCTGCATGCTATCTTACTTTCCTTTAGATGGAGTTTTTGCTGCTATTGCTTGCTCGTCTATTACTGCAATTTTAAATTGCTTGTCGTTGATAGACTCAAGCAGCTTCATGATGGCAACTTTATTAATTTGATTTTTATTATAAAAGACACTCACTATTTGATGCTTGCGATCCTCTTGGTAATCTACATCAACTGAACTTACCGATTTAGTCTCTAAAAGTGCTTTTCTAATGGAACCTCCACAGCCCATTTTACAGACCATTCCTTCTACTTCAAGTGTCAGTTTTTGATTGGCAATTCTTACAGTATGAGGAGGTTTAACTTCATTTTTAGTGTTTTCACCACAAGAAAAAAGCAAAAAAATTATTGAGATAAAAATAAAAAGCAACTTTTTCATATGAGTTCCGTATTTAGTCTTCGACAAAGGTAAAGTCTTTTTGACGGGTAAAAAGCTTTTCTTAGGTTAATTTTTTAATTATTAATAATAACAACATTTATGAAAAAATTATTTCTTGTTGGATTAGTAGCAATTTTAGCTTCTAGTTCTTTATTGACTTCATGTAGCAAGTATGATGAAGGATCAAAATTCACTTTGTTAACCAAAAAATCACGCGTGATCAATGATTGGAAACTTGTGTCTATGACTCAAAATGGTACTTTATTAGACATGACTGGCTTTGTTATTACTTCAAAATTCACGAAAGACGGAGCATATTCCACTACCTCAGCATACACTTTTATGGGTCAAACCTTTACAGATGTTGCTTCAGGAACATGGACATTTAACGATGATAAAACTAAATTACTTACTGTGGAGACAGGCACATCTATTACAGGTGAATGGACCATAATTCAATTGGCAAAGGACAATATGAAATTGCAACAATATGATGCAACAACTAGTTCAACTACAGTTACTGTTTGGGCAACTAAATAATTTTAAATATTTTAAAAAGCCATCTTCGGATGGCTTTTTTTTTGCATTCAAAATAGAAAGTAGTACATTTGATAAAAATAGTTTATGAAAAAATTCATCTTTTCTTTTGCACTTATTGCTACCACAATGATTTTATTGGATTCTTGTGACAAATATCCAAACGGTCCCAAATTTTCTATTTTAACTAAAACGGCGCGTCTGTGTAATAATTGGGAAATGGTAAGTATCCTTAAAGATGGGAATGAAATAATTAGTAAGGTCCCAACAAAAACACTTTCCATTGATAAGGACGGAACCTTCTCTATGGCCGATTCTCAAACGGCATTGGGTCAAATCAGTACAAGTTTTATTCATGGCGATTGGACACTAGAGGCAGAGAAAACAACCTTATCTTTATTACAAGTTGGACTAGATATTCCTGAAAATTATACCATTAAAGAACTTAAAAACAAAACATTGGTTTTGGAGCAATATACTTCTCAAGGAGTGTTTTTAATGACCTTTGAACCACAGAATAACTAGGAGAACTTAGGATCTGTTTCCATTATCGTTCCACATTTATTACAAGTCCTCATCTCTAAAGAAGCATAGAATTCTTTAAATCGAGACAAGAAATCTACTTCGATATTATTTAATTTGAATCGGTAAGATTTCAATTCGTTATTGCAGTTCTCGCAAAACCAAAACAAACCATCTTCTAAATCGCTTCCTATTCTTACGCGTTCAATAACTAATCCAACGGTATTTGCTCCACGGATAGGAGAATGGGGAGTATTTCCAGGCAATAAAAATATATCTCCTTCCTTCACCTCGATGTCCAAAGGCTTGCCTTCATGCTGAATTCTTACCGTAATATCTCCTTCAATTTGATAAAAAAGTTCTTCACTTTCATTGTAATGATAATCTTTTCGCGCATTCGGTCCGCCTACCACCATTACGATGAAGTCACCTGCTTCGATGTATAAATTTTTATTTGAAATAGGTGGCTTTAATAAATCTCTGTTGTCTGAAATCCATTTTTTTAGGTTGAAAGGAGCTAACATATGCTTGTATTTTATTTAGTAAATATAATATATTACCGTTTAATCTGCTTGTAATATTTAATTTCAAAAGAATAAGCATGTTTTTCATTTTTAGGATGATCTTGAAGGGTCTTGATCTCCCACTGCTGTTCGTCGATTATTGGAAAAAAAGTATCAGCATCAAGTTCACAATCCACATGACTGATATACATTTCTTCAACAAGATCCAATTCAAGCGCTTGCTTATAGATTTCACCACCGCCAATAATATATATTTTCTCTTCTCTATTACTCAAAGTTGAGATACAATCTTCCAAGTCATTAAAGACAATACAACCAGCGGCTACAAAATCCTTGTTTCGGGTCAAAATAACATTTAATCTATTAGAAAGAGGCCGAAAGCGTTCTGGAATTGATTCAAAGTTTTTCCTTCCCATCACAACGATTTCATTTTCTGTTTGGGTTTTAAAAAACTTCATGTCGATCGGCAAGTGCCACATCAAATCATTGTCTTTTCCAATGCCATTTTTGGCATCCATTGCTACAATAATACTGGTCTTTTTCAAACGGCTACTGCTGCTTTAATATGTGGATGTGGATCATAATTGATCAATTCAAAATCATCTATCGTGAAGCCAAAAATATCCTTAACATCAGCATTAAGTTTCATAGAAGGTAAGTCACGAAGATCTCTGGTCAATTGCAATTGTGCTTGATCCAGATGATTAGTATACAAATGCGTATCTCCTAAAGTATGAATAAATTCTCCTAATTTTAAATCACAAACTTGCGCAATCATCATCGTTAATAAAGCATAAGAAGCAATATTAAAAGGCACTCCTAAGAAAGTGTCAGCGCTTCTTTGGTACAATTGACAACTTAACTTTCCATCTGCTACATAAAATTGAAAAAAACAATGACAAGGAGGAAGTGCCATTTCATTTACATCAGCAACATTCCATGCAGAAACAATGAGGCGTCTTGAATTGGGATTGTTTTTAATTTGATCAATTACCTGCGATATCTGATCAATTGTTCCGCCATCTTTAGCAGGCCAACTTCTCCATTGATGTCCATAAACAGGACCAAGTTCACCATTTTCATCCGCCCATTCATCCCAAATACGAACATTATGTTCTTTAAGATAACCAATATTCGTATCACCTTTCAAAAACCAAAGTAATTCATGAATAATGGAACGCAAGTGTAATTTTTTAGTGGTCAAGCAAGGGAAACCCTCATTTAAATCGTAGCGCATTTGATATCCAAAAACAGATAGCGTACCGGTTCCCGTTCTGTCTTCCTTGCGTACGCCTTCCTTTAAAATATGCTGTAATAAATCGTGATATTGTTTCATGTTCTTTAAGAAAATTCCTTCTGCGAATTTAATTGAAATCAGCAATTAAGTGCTCGAATTTATTTTTGTTTTTTGAACAAGTTAATAACCAATATGAAAGGTCAAATTTTTTTTCAAAGAAAGCCCCTGATTTTCCTTATAATTTATTGAAAAGTGTAACTTCGTTTTATGAAAAACATAGGTGTTTTAATTATTTTATTGATTTCCTGTTTCATTTCTTCAGCTCAGGACATTAAAGTAAAAAGAAAATTTAGAGGGACTTACACGGGTATCATTCCTCCTTATGAATTCAATTCAGGGGAGGAACTCTTTAGGGTGTCTTCGGCTCCTATTTCAATTACCATTAGTAAAACAGAATACTTATTAACTATTGGCGACTTGAATTACGAAGGAGAAATCACAGCACTTAGTGTTCAAAAAAAACAAGCTTATTTCACCATTAAGATTCCAGAGTATGCCTTAGAGGAAAAGGTTCAAGTGGATGCTAAAAGAAAGATTTTACTTAGAGATGGTATTCGACCTCAACCCATCATGCAACTGAGAAAAATTAAGGAATAAACAGTGTAAATTGAGTCCCTTTTCCAAAATTGCTTTTGACTTCAATCTTACCATGATGTGCGTCAACAATTAGTTTTACATAGTAAAGTCCCAATCCAAATCCTTTGACATCATGTAAATTTCCGGTGGGTACACGATAGAATTTCTCAAAAATTGATTTTAAATTTTCTCTTTTGATTCCAATGCCATTATCCACTATTTCAATGCTAATGCCACCTCTTTCATTCTTCGTTCTAATTTCAATTTGAGGACTTGTTTCACAATATTTACAAGCATTGTCTAATAAATTATAGATCACATTTGTAATATGGACAGGGTCAGCTTGAATTTCAAATTGGGTAGCCGCCAAAACTAGCGTTATATTGCCTCCTTTTTCAAGATGATGTAATTCAAAATTCTCTTTAACTTCTTCCAGTAATTCATGCACATCAAACAATTCTTTATTCAGCACCACTTGATCTTTATCTAACTTTGCGACATTTAAAACACGCTCCACTTGATTTTCTAGGCGTTTATTTTCTTTAAAAATAATACCAGCATATTTATTTACTTTATCAAAATCCGAATCTTTATCCAATCTCATTAAAAGTTCGCTCGATAAACTAATCGTTGAAATGGGCGTTTTTAATTCGTGCGTCATGTTATTAATAAAGTCTGTTTTAATTTCCGATAGCCGATTTTGCCTTAATATTATCGCTAGACTAAATCCAAAAAATACAAGAACTAAAACAACGATAACAATTATATAAATCCAAGGAGAGATAAATACTTGTGCTTCGATGGAACTTGCTTTTACATTTGGAAAAAAGACTGTGAAGTAATGTCCGTCTTTTTTAAGGTTTAAAGTTTCTGGTGTAATGCCAATGAGCGAATCAGAAACTGGAGCATAAAGGGAATCTTTACTAAATTTTATTAAGTTTCCAAAAACAATCGAATCAGTAAAGCAGTCGTAGATTCCGTAAACGAAATCTTGATGAATATTTTGGTTGTAAAGTGCTTTTTTTAATAAGGTTTCTAGATAATAAGGCTGTAGCTCTTCATTGATATCAACTGTAAAATGATTGCTCCTTATTTGTTTAACAGCTCCGTATAAGTCCAGATTACTATCTGTATTTTCATTAATTTCTTCTAATACATTACGGAGTGCTACATGTACTTGTTGTCCAAACTCTTTGATATTTAAGCTATCTTCTTTTGCTTGAATTGCAATGCTTGTTTCTTGGATATCAATAGTTTTTTTCATCCAAAGCAACTGAACCATTAGAATGGTTACTAAGGATAGTATCCCAAGTATTACAACAGCATTAATTGTTCTATTCTTCATATGGCTAAGCTACCAAATATAAGCTGAAAAGTTAGCGTATGCTAAAATCCTTGTACACCATTTACCGTTGTATACTTGAGTATATTTTTTTTATCTGGGAAAATTCTTGCAAATGCTGACTGCACCGCTAAAGTTCCTTCATGGAACCCACATAAAATTAGTTTTAATTTATTCTCATAAGTATTAACATCTCCAATGGCATAGATGCCTGGAATGTTAGTAGAATAATCTAAAGTTGTTACTTTAATAGCGTTCTTTTCAATTTCTAAACCCCAATCTGCTATGGGACCCAAACTTGGTTTCAATCCAAATAGAGGGATAAAATGATCTGCCTTGATAGTAATTTCACCGTCTTTTTGGTGGCTTACAATTACATTTTCCAGGTGATCACCACCTTGTAATCCTGTTACTTCTGCTTCTGTTATTAATTCAATCTCACCTTTTTCAGCCAAATCAATTACTTTTTGTACAGAATCAAGATGTCCACGGAAAGAACTATTTCGATGTACTAAAGTTACTTTCGATGCGATTTTTTGCTCTACTAAAAAGATAGACCAATCTAAAGCTGAATCACCACCTCCTGCTATTACACATCTTTTTCCTTTGTAAAAATTCGGGTCTTTTATGATGTATTCAACTCCCTTATCTTCAAATGATGTGAGGGTATCAATAGGTGGTTTGCGTGGTTCAAAAACGCCTAGTCCACCTGCAATCATAACAATTGGAGCTTTGTGTTGGGTTCCTTTTACAGTAGTCACAATAAAATCATTACCCTCTTTATCAATTTTCATTGCCGCTTCACCTAGTGTAAATCCTGGTTTAAAGGGTGCCGCTTGTTTCATTAAATTATCTATCAATTCACCCGCTAATATGGTTGGAAATCCAGGGATATCATAAATTGGTTTTTTGGGATATATCTCTGAACATTGCCCTCCTGGTTCCGGTAAAGAATCAATTAAATGACATTTTAATTTTAAAAGTCCTGCTTCAAATACAGTAAATAAACCTACTGGACCAGCGCCTATAATTATTATATCTGTTTCAATCATTTTTCTATTTTTAACTTATTGGAACACTTCAATTGAATTGATGTTCAATTTTTAATTTAATAATCTGCTCTTGGAGGAACATTTTCTAATATAGCATCAATATTCAGCAATATTTCTGGAGTTAGTAAATGTTGCGCTTCAATTGCTTTAAGATTTTCTTTAAGCTGTTCTACTTTGCTTGCGCCAAGAATAACTGTGCTGACATTCTTATTAGATAGACACCATGATAATCCTAATACAGGTAATGAAATCCCTAAATCTCCCGCTAAAACAGAAAGCTCTTTAACTTTCTCTATCCTTTCCTCTGTAAGATTTTTATCCTTTAACCACTCTAAACCATCAAGTCCTAATCTAGTTTCTTTTGGGAATCCGTTATTGTATTTACCTGTCAAAATACCACTTGCTAATGGAGACCAAACAGTTGTTCCTAAACCAACAGTTTTGTACAATTGATCAAACTCAACTTCTACCTTGGCTCGCGTAAACATGTTGTATTCTGGTTGTTCGACAACAGGACCAATCAAATGATTTTGTTTGGCAAAAAGATGAGCCTCCATAATCTCTTGAGCACTCCATTCACTGGTTCCCCAGTATAATATTTTTCCTTGAGCAATTAAATGGTGCATTGCCCAAACCGTTTCCTCGATTGGAGTGTTTTTGTCGGGTCTGTGACAAAGATATAGATCTAAATAGTCTACTTGTAATCTTTTTAATGCTTGGTCGCACGCTTCGAAAACATGCTTTCTATTCAATCCTTTTTGTGTTGGTAATTGTCCACCATTACCAAAGAAAACTTTGCTGCTAACAATAAAACTATCGCGAGACCATGCTTGTTTCTTTAATATTTCTCCCATGACAATTTCACTCATTCCTCTAGAATAAATCTCTGCGTTGTCAAAAAAGTTGATTCCATTTTCGTAGGCTAAGACCATTAAATCTTCTGCCGTGGAAGATTCGATTTGTTTTCCAAAAGTCAACCATGACCCGAGTGACAAACGACTAATTTGAAGCCCTGTTTTACCTAGATTATTATATTCCATTTTGTATAAAATTATTTGTGCAAAAGTAGTTAATCTTCTTTAAATTAATTAAATAATAAGAAAGTTTGAGGGCACAATTTTTTATTAAATTTGTTATGGTTATTTCGCTTAAAAACAGCAATTGAATTTAAGGGAATATTATTAATTATTGAATATGCAAAATAACATTTCCGCTTCATCTTTAGATTTAGTCTTCGAATCTCTCAGATTTTCACATGTATATTGTGCCTTACTTAAAGCAGACGGAACCATTATTTATGTAAGTGATGTATTAGCGGAGCAACCCATATCCTTAATAGGCAAGTCAATTTCATTAGTTTTTGATTTTGACATCCAAAAGGATCTTTCCAACTGTTTGGATTCAAATACCAAGGAGTTTAAGACTTTTTCTTGTAGGTATTTAAATCAAAAATTTAGACTTAGTCTCAAAGTCACTGATTTTGGATTTACTT
>CANJQZ010000073.1 GCA_947476515.1 Flavobacteriales bacterium | reverse complement strand
GTAATTTTGCGTCTAAGATATTGGATGCGTAAAATTATTCTACTCTTCTTGCTTTATATTTCGCCATTCGCCTTTTGTTCGCACATTGTCGGTGGAGATATTTACTATAATTATCTAGGAAATAATCAATATAAATTTTTCATTACTATTTATAGGGATTGCAACTCTTCAGGTGCAGCATATGACAACCCATTAGCATTAAGTATTTATACTGGAAATAATTTATATCAAAATGTTACTGTTCCCTTTCCAGGAAGTGTCCATTTGCCCATATTATTTAACAATCCTTGTGCTACCCCACCTACCAATATTTGTATAGAACGCGCAGTCTATACAGTTGTACTTACGCTGCCACCATGCGCCACTGGATATACAGTTTCTTATCAACGCTGTTGCAGAGGACCCAATGTTACCAATCTGGTCAATCCAGACGATACAGGATTAACCTTATCTACCCATATTCCAGGAACATCCTCCGGATTTGGGCCAACCGACTATCAGAATAGCAGTCCAAGATTTACCAATTATCCTCCAATATTACTTTGCAGTCATGACCATTTTGTTTTCAATCATTCTGCGACGGATCCAGATGGAGATCAATTAATTTATTCCTTAATTACACCAAATGCAGGAGCATCATCAGCAACTCCTTTACCTCCGCAAACACCTCCTCCTCCTTACCCATTGGTTCAATATAATGGCGGTTATTCTGCCGTTTCACCATTGGGTCCTGGCTCCTCCATTAGTATTGATCCCAATACTGGAATACTCACTGTAAATCCGAATTTAATTGGTCTTTTTGTTGTTGGAATAAGAGTTCAAGAAGTAAGAAACGGCGTAATAATAGGCTCCACCGTTAGAGATTTTTTATTTCGTGTCTTTGATTGTAATATAACCCTTCAAGCCATCTTACCAACACAGGAACAACTTCCGACATTCGTATCTTATTGCCAAGGCCTTAATGTGCCCTTTGTGAATAATTCTTATGGAGGAAGCTCTTATGCTTGGGACTTTGGAGTGAATGGAATAAGCAGTGATGTGAGTTCACAATTTCAACCCAGTTACACCTACCCTGGCCCAGGAACTTATCAAGCGCAACTTATTGTAAACCCTGGAATGCCTTGTACAGATACTGCTTATATGACGGTGATTGTAAACAATCCTTTTTCTGTTTCATGGACCGCTGAAGACTCTATTTGTATTATTAATAACACCTTTAATTTTGTTGGAATATCAAGTTCTCCTGCCATTGGAACCTATGACTGGGTATTTGACAATACAGCATCACAAGCTACCAGTCAGGGACTTGCTGGGCCTGTAATTAACTACTCAAGTTCAGGGTTTCATGCTGTAACTATTAATGGAGACAACGGATCCTGTCAAACCAGTTTTACTGATTCTGTTTATATTTTTGATTTACCAACTGCACAAATTGATATTCCGCCGAACAATGAATGTTTGGGTTATACCATTCCTTTCGGAAATTCATCAACGAATAGTGTTTTTTACCAATGGGATTTTGGGATACCACAAATAAATACGGATGTGAGTACTCTTGCAAATCCTAGTTATTCCTATACCAACCCAGGCAACTATACGATAACTTTGGTGGCCAGCTCTGGAATTAATTGTAGTGATACTGCCTACCAACAAATCAATGTATTTGAACCTCTAGTCCTAAGCTTTACGCATACGGATTCACTTTGTATTGCGGGGGGATTATTTGACTTTGATGCAACAGTATCAGGTCCTTCAATAGCGAATTATTGGTGGGATTTTGGTGCTAATGCCAATCCGAATAGCTCAACTCTGATAGATCAATATGCTGTGTCTTATTCCAATTCAGGGTTTCAGCCAGTAACATTATTTGGTGGATTCAACAATTGTCTGGACTCAGTTGTAGATCAAGTATATGTGTATTTCGAACCAAGTATTGATTTTCTTTATTTAAATACCCTTCAATGTGTTCCTTCAACAGCGCATTTTATTAATGAAAGTTCAGCAGATGGAGGCGTGTTATTTTCTTGGGATTTTGGAGATGGAACCAGTTCATCGGCACCCAGCCCTAATCATGTCTACACACAAGTAGGAACTTATAGTGTTGGACTCACTTTAATTACATTAGAAGGATGCATTGATACTTTATATATGCTTCAGCAGGACCTGGTAACGGTACACCCATCACCTATCTCTGCGTTTTCTGTCAATCCTACAGAGGTAGATGTTTGTGATAACACAGTTGTTTTCACTGATCAATCGCAAGGAGCTACCTCCTATTTCTACTTTTTTGATCACAATAGCTTTACAACAACCTCTCCAAATTTCACTCACGATTATATGATTTCGGGGACAGACAATCCAAGACAAATTGTGAGCAATCAATGGGGATGCAAAGATTCGTCTATCATGACCGTATTGGTCAATCCATTTACCTTATACATTCCAAATACATTTATACCTGATGATGATGGTAAAAATGATTTGTTTATTCCTAAAACTGATTTTGAGATTCTAGATTGGGACTTCCAAATATATAATCGTTGGGGAGAATTAGTTTTTTATACTGATAATAAAGATATAGGATGGAATGGTCAATATCGAGGACTTCCAGTTCAAGATGGAAATTACACCTACATTTTGAAATACAGGGGGTGTGATCAACCTAGTGCGTGGCAGCGCATTGAGGGGTCCGTCAATTTATTGAGATAATTTATTTCTTTCTCAGCACGAAATTCTGTCCAAGATATACTTTTCGTACTTGTTCATCTGCGGCAAGTTCTTCGGCAGTACCTGATTTTAATATTTTCCCTTCAAATAATAGGTAAGCACGGTCTGTAATCGATAAGGTTTCTTGCACATTATGATCCGTTATTAAAATCCCAATATTTCTTTTACGCAAATCTGAAACTATACTTTGAATGTCCTCAACAGCGATGGGGTCAACCCCTGCAAATGGCTCATCTAATAACACAAATTTAGGATCTGTGGCTAGGGCTCGAGCAATTTCTGTTCTCCTTTTTTCTCCTCCAGAAAGACGATTTCCTAGATTCTTTCGAACATGGGTAAGGCTAAATTCTTGTAATAATTTTTCTAATTTTTCTTGGCGTTCTGTTTTGGTGAGTTTTGTCATTTCCAAAATGGCCATAATATTATCTTCTACACTCAATTTTCTAAATACTGAAACCTCTTGTGGAAGGTAGCCAATTCCTAATTGAGCCCTCTTATACATAGGTAATTTGGTGATTTCTAGTTCGTCTAAAAACACTTCTCCTTCATCGGGTTTAACCAAACCTACCATCATATAAAAAGAAGTTGTTTTTCCAGCTCCGTTGGGCCCTAAGAGACCCACAATTTCACCTTGATTTACTTCCACAGAAACGCCATCAACGACATGTCGTCCACGATAAGTTTTTTTAATTTTAGAGGTATATAATTTCACTTTACAAAGTTACTTAAAAATTAAATGCATATCGAGCTCTAATACCTAATGGACTAATTCCAGGAGTATTATGTGTCATGCGCCAAACCAAATCTACACGAATTATTTTTGCGATGTTTTCAATCCCTACAGACACTTCTGCATATGGTACATTTCCAAATTGTTTAACATATGAAGGTATCAACATAACCGAACGATGCCTTGGGTCAATAGCGCCATACATTATTCTTCCTGTGGACACTAAGCGGAATTTTAGCTTTTTAACCAAAGGGATTCTATCAAAAAACAATCCTTCCCAATGATTTTCGATAAATCCCATAACATATCGATCAGAGATAAATTCCATGAAATTAAGTTTATTAAAAGTTGAGGTAAGCAACCATAAGGATTGATTTCCTTCATGAACTTTCAAAAAAGGATACGCTGTTGTTCCAAAAATATATCCTGCAGTGCAGCCATAACGCATGCGGCCTAAAACCCCTATTTGTGTGTTATGTTCCATTTGAAACTCTAACTTTTGATAATTGTATTGACTGCCTCCTATTCCTTTTACACCAATTATAGCCTGCAAAGAAAAAATAGGAAATACAGAAGTAACTGATGTTCTCGAAAAAGAACCTGAAATAAATTCTTCATCTTTGGTCCATCGCAAACGGCCAGTAAACTCTGTCGTTCGAATAGAAGATAAAGTATCCGTAATAGATGTGCTAGGATTGTAATGTAAATAACTAGTTACGCCTAAGGGATTATATTGCTTCCATTCGGCAGCGGTGTAAATAATAATATCTTTTTTAATATCTTTTTCGAAGCCAATACCTATTTTTTTAACGAAGGTAAGTTTATCAAAGGGTGCGGTATTAAATACAGTTGAGAAGGTAGTCCCTAATGCTGCAGCAGAAGGAGATTGGCCAATTTGCTGAATATCAAAATTATAAAAAGCAGAAAGCATCCCTCTTTTTTTACCAGGAACATTATATCGAATCAAGGCATTGTATTTAAATCTTTGATCCTTTATTCCATAACCAATTTTCCCTCCCAATTCTATTTTCTTCGAAAAAGCATCAGAAGTTCTTAAGGCTATAGCATAACGATATTTTTCAACTGGATTTCCACTAATTAAAGAGAAGACATTACCCAATTCTATTTTACCAATTGGATAATATCCAGTAGTAGCAACATAAGTTTGGGTTTTTAAGAGCCTAAACAACTTCTTCTTGTTTAATGAATCGATCATTGTTTGAATTCCTTCTTCCCTAAAATTCAATGGATAATGTCGATAAGATTCCCATTCTTTTGGCGTCCTATTATTGGCGCCTTCTTGTATTTCAATGGTACTACCCGAATTATAAAAAGATGGATTTACCTTTTTATTTACAACGAAGTCCTTCCTTGTGCTTGTTTTTCGACCATATAATCCAATTAATTTTGTGTTTTGGGTTAGTTTTAAATCCATAATTAACTTCTCTTGAACCAACATCCAAACTTCGTGCTCAACTTGAGTGTAATTCTGCTCAAAATATAAATCTTGTATGTAATTCAAATTAGCGCCAGGTGCAATTGAAGCTGATATTTTCTTAAGAGCATAGGTAGTATCGTTGATCCACATCTCACCATCAAATGCTAAATCTCCAGATCTTTTTGGATTAAAGGTCAGACGATAACACCAATTATTATCAATAAAGGAAGAATCCGTTAGTACAAAATTATAATAAGCCCTAGCGTAAGTAGCCAATGGACTGATAAAAGACTTACCGAATAAATCAATGATATTATCATAGGGATTAATTTCCAGATACATATCTCCTAAAAATTGAGACACTTGTATGTTTTCAATTCCTGTCGCACGCGAAGCTTTTACAATTTCTTTTTTCTTTTTTGGGTGATTTTCATAATAGTAATCAGAAACAGATTCACTTAAAACAACCGGGAGTGTAATTTTGCCTTTAACTGAAGTGTCAAGATAATTCAAGACAAGATCAAGTTTTTTTACCATTCCTATCTGGTCAAATTCTTTGTCTAAATTGTTTAAATCCATTTGGATTTTATTATAAACTTCATAGGCATATGCATCAAGTTTTTCCTTGTTGTTAATTTGCTTATGAGCTATTACGCGCTTGTGTAATCTAATAGAGGGAAGTTCGTCAGGTGGAAGAATAGTTATCTCCTCGAAATTTGATGTTTTGGAAGGCAAAGTAATATTGATCGTTTGTTCTTTGTCCTTTTTGACTGCCTTTTTAATTGTTTTATAACCTAGAATAGAAATCTGAATAGAATCAGTTGCATAATAAGTTTCTAATCTATAATTACCTGAGGAGTCTGTTAGCGTTCCAATTTTTGAATCTTGAAAATGCACCTTGATCGATGGAATTCCCATTTTTGTAACACCATCTCTAACGCAGCCCACTATGATTGTCTTTTGAGCTAAGCCCAAGAAAGAAACAAGGCAGAAAATACAAGATGTTAATTTGATCATTTCTCTATTTCCTGTGCAGCCTTAATTTGACGCCCCACTCGTTTTGCTACTAATATACCAATTTCATACAAACCTATAATAGGAATTGATACAATAATTTGTGAAATAATATCTGGAGGGGTGATCACTGCCGCTAAAATTAAAATTACAACAATGGCATGCTTACGATATTTTTTTAGAAACTCAGCATTAATAATTTCCAATTTTGCAAGAAGATAAGCTACGATAGGCAATAAAAATAAAAGACCTGAATAAAATACAGTGGACAGGATCATACTCATATAAGAGCTAATGGTAAAATTATTTTCAATTTGAGTGCTAATTTGATATGAACCAAAGAACTGAACACTCATAGGAGCTACTATAAAATAGCCGAATAATATGCCCATGAAGAAGAGCAAACTAACATAAAATACAAGACCAGAAGCCATTTTCTTTTCTTTAAACTTTAGTCCTGGTTTAACAAAAGACCACAATTGATAAAAAATAAAAGGAAATGCAAGAACCAATCCACCCATAAAACTCATCATCAAAGCGTAAGAGAACTGACCCGAAACAGTCATGCTTTGCATTTTAACAGGAATATCATCTACACAGACACCACAATATTGACATAGCAATTGAAAGGTTATGAAATTCTTTTCCTTCATGGACAAAAATAAATTGACCATTATTTCTTCTTGAAAATACCAAATTACCCCTGCTATGATAACTACTGCTATTGCAGATTTAACCAAGCGCCATCGGAGTTCTTCAAGATGCTGAAGAAAAGACATGTTTTCATTATTGGACATGATGCAAAATTACAAAAAGTAAAAGGGTTTAAATTTTTTTTATATAATAATTTACATCGTAAATACTTTACGATTTAGTGGTGGATATTTGTCTTATAAAACTATAGGATATGAAAAAGTCAATGGAAATTAACATGATCAGAATTAATGCTGCAGAAGAAGATGTATTAATTCAAGGAAAAGTAAGCAGAGGCATGCTGTCTTATGAAGGTTCTCTAATAATTGGGTTAAGTGAATTAAATAGATTAATTAATTTATTACAAAAAATGAATCCTAATAATGAGATAAGCGCTTTATTTGAAAGTGAAGAATTACCTTTCGGTACGGCATATAAGTTAGATGCTCAGTCTCTAAACCACAATTGTGTATCCATTACAGAATTGAATTCCTTTACAACCAATCGCAGAATTTGCGCTTAATTAAGGTTGAATGATTATCGATTCCTCATTCGTCTTTTCTGCTTCAATCTTGATGATACCTTGACCAAATTTATTTGCCTTGTAAGCTTTTATATCCAAAACGGCAACACCTGCTTGACCTAATTGATAAATATCATTGAAATTAAAAGTAGCTATTCCTGATGCATTGGTATAGGCGGTATCAAAAACAGCCACTTGAGATGGACAATTGCAAGTAGAGGTGCCATGAAGAACTACCATTGCTTGTTCTACCAATAGATTATTCTCATCTCTGATAGTAATTTTCGCAAGCGTATCTTCTTTTTTAACACATGAAGAGATCACTAAAAAACCCATAAGGGCAAGAGCAAAGAAGCTTAATTTTTTCATTTTTTTCGATTAATTCGGTAAGAAAATAGTTTCTACAGAGGTAGTATGAACACGACAACGGGAATAACCAGTTGCATTCTTTGTATTTAGTTTTACAAGAATATCAAAATACCCAGTTGTTTGATCAGCATATTTATTAAAATAATCATCCATATTAACAGATGTAAATCCAGAGCTGTTGGTGTAGGAAGTATCTGTAAATGCCTTTGTTGATGGATTAGATTGTTGATCGCCAATAATTACAACGCGAGCGCCATTCATTAATTGATTAGATGAAGAACGAACAAAAACCTTTAAAATAGCTGATTCCTTTGATTTACAAGATCCTGCTATTAATGTTACGGATAGGAGTAAAATCCCAAATAATGCTTTTTTCATGTGCTGCTTAAGTATTCAAATTTAAAATAATTTTTTCAATCTACAAAGGTTAAAATCATAAGTACTTAACTTTCAGAACAAAATCTTTGTATTGCACTCTTATAAGACTTATTCAAAAAAACGCAAAAACTCATGTTTCATTATTTTTAAAGTCAAAATCTTGTACATTTGTATAGCTAACTGTAAGTGAAACAGATTAGCCTATTAAAAAGTTACATAACAATACAAATGATTCATAAAATTCAGGCCCTTCATGCTGTTTTAGAAGAGATTAAAGTCAATTCTGCAATTGAATTGGAGGCATTTAGAATAGAATATTTAGGGAGTAAAGGGCAACTAAAGGACTTATACACGGACTTTAAATCTGTTCCTGGCAATGAAAAAAGAGAAATTGGTCAATCTTTGAACACCTTAAAAGTCGCTTTAGAAAATTTCTACAGTGAGCAAAAAGATAAGTTTTCAGCTAAGGAAACAACCAATAACGAAGAAGACTGGAGCAAGAGTGGTGAAAATATTTCAACTGGAAGTCATCATCCTTTATCTATTGTTAGGGATGAGATTATTGCCATCTTCAATCGCATTGGTTTTGCAGTTTCAGAAGGTCCAGAAATTGAAGACGATTGGCATAATTTTTCTGCATTAAATTTCCCAGCGGAACATCCTGCAAGAGATATGCAAGACACTTTCTTTATTCAAAAAGGGGTGGAGGAAATGGCATTAAGAACCCATACAAGTTCTGTGCAGGTGCGCGTTAT
>CANJQZ010000072.1 GCA_947476515.1 Flavobacteriales bacterium | reverse complement strand
GAGTTGGCTTGACTCCAATCTAGATAAGGATGCGCTTGCAATTCAAGGGTAGTTACAGTATTAATATTTATCTTCCTGCAAAAAGACGGATCAATAATGCAATTATTTTCAATGATGGTAAATACTTCTGGAGTCATTTTATAGACTTCTAAAAGTTGATTTTTGTCAACAAATCCGCCTAAAGCATCACGATATTTTAGGATCATTTTCGCATAAAAGGGTCCAATTCCTTTAATTTGCTCTAAATCCGTCGACACAGCAGTATTGAGAAGTAGAGACTTTAAAGCTATCTGTTTTTCTAGTTTCACCTCGTAGGGTTTATTTTCTTTAGTAGGATAGAAAGTCGAATCCTTTATAAGTTCGTAAAGGGCAGGGGGAATAACAAAAATCTTTTTAAGATCATCATTGGAATACAAACCTCTTTTTGTAAAATTCATTACTACTGCTACTTGTTTTAAGGATAAACCTAAGGCAGACCAATCTGCTTCTAAATAATTGTTGGGGTCAAATCTTTTTGGAGCAGTTTTGTAGGTCTTTCTTTTGTAATGACTTTTGTATTTATAAGCGTATTTCGCTTGTCTTTTTTGTAAGAGTTCCACTTGAGTTCTAGTAATTACTAGATGTAATGGTTTCTTAAAATACGATAAGAATCTAGGTGTAAAAACGATGATGAGTGAAATAATGAGGAGTGCCGCCACCCCTTTTTTATTTTTCGGGGAAACATAGTAAGGGTCTTTAAAGGGCATAGGGTAAAATAAAGAAGGGCTTAACGATCGTCAAGCCCTTCTTATTTTATATTTCTACACGAGATGTTAAAGTTTATCTTGATCTTGTTTTCTCAACTTACTATGATGTTTGCTGTAACCAAAATATATTAAGAGGCCAACTAACATCCAAACACCAGCTACTGATAGTGTAGTTAAATCTAAGGCAACAATCATTGCCAAACAAACAAGTATTCCTAAAATTGGAACTAAGGGAACCAATGGAGTTTTAAAGGGTCTTTCCAAATCTGGGAAATTTTTACGCATCATAATGATACCAGCACACACAATTACGAAGGCAAATAAAGTTCCAAAGGAGGTAAGGTTTCCTGCTACACTTCCTGGGATAAACGCTGCAAAACCTCCCACCATTAATAGTAAAAGTAAATTTGACTTATATGGAGTTTTAAATTTTGGATGCAAATCGGAAAATAATTTAGGAATTAATCCATCATTAGACATAGAATAAAATACCCTTGTTTGACCCATTAACATAACTAATATAACCGATGAAAATCCTGCTAAAATAGCAATATTAACACTTGTCCCAAGCCATTCATAGCCAGCCATTTTTTTAATAGCATAGGAAACTGATGCTTCCCCTCCTGCGCCACCTGCACCGAATTCTTTCCAATTTGCGATACCGGTCAGCACATGGGCAAACAAAATATACAGAATAGTGCATATAATTAAGGAACCTAATATACCAATAGGCATATCTCTTTTAGGGTTTTTTGCTTCTTGTGCCGCAGTAGATACAGCATCAAAACCTATAAATGCAAAGAAAACGATCGCAGCACCTCCAAGGACACCACCCCATCCCCATTTAAAAATTCCTTCATGACCGATCGTACTTTCTGGAATTAAATAAGGCGTATGGTTTTCTGGCTTAATATAGTTCCAGCCAACGATAATAAAAACCAAAACGATCGCAACCTTTATAAAAACCATTATACCATTAATAAAGGCAGATTCTTGCGTCCCTTTTATTAATAATAAAGTTAGAATTGCTAAAATAGATAAGGCAGGTAAATTCATTATACCATTGGTAGGTATAGTATTATTTCCAATTAATTTGTGCTCAAAAGGGGAGTGACACCATTCGTAGGGAATTGCACCGCCTAAAAGATTATTTAAGTATTCACTCCAGGCAATAGAGACCGTTGCTGCTCCCAAAGCATATTCCATTACTAAGGACCATCCAATGATCCAGGCTACAACTTCGCCTAGAGTTGCATAGGAGTAGGTATAAGCGCTTCCAGCAATTGGAATTGTAGAGGCGAATTCAGCATAGCATAATCCAGCGAAAGCACAGCCAATAGCGGCAACAGCAAAGGATAATGTTACTCCAGATCCAGCTGCTTCTGCTGCAGCTCTTCCAGTATTTACAAATAATCCAGCACCTATGATTGCACCTACACCTAGAGCAATTAAGGACCACATTCCCAATGTTTTTTTCAATCCATGCTCGTTGGCATGCGCCTCTGCTAATAAATGCGGGATCGATTTTTTACTAAGTAGTTTTTTCATAGTTTAAGCATGTTAATCTAATTATTCAATTGATGTTTTGAGTTTAAAAATTTATTTCAGTCTTAAAGATATTATTTTTTAGGTAATTGGAGTCTATTATTTTAATAGATCCAATGTCTCCTCGATAGTTTTTGGAGCATATCCTAATTCAATATTCGATTTATTTAGATTTAATCCAGTCCTTGGAGGCCTTTTAGCCGCTTGATTTAAAAGCTTACTATTACTGCGTTGGATTAATTCTGCATTAAATTTATAAAAACGCGCAATGCGACAAACAATTTCATAAATTGACATGGTCTCAGGTCCACAGGCATTATAAACGCCAAGTTTGCTCAATTCACATATTCGGATGCAGGCCCATGCTAAATCTTCAGCCCAAGTTGGTGCTCTAAATTGGTCGTCAATTACCGCAATTTCCACACCTTTCTTCAAGGATTCTTTTGCCCAACTAATCAAATTAGATCTACTTAAGTTGTCTCCATCTCCATAAACGATGATGGTGCGAACGATGGACCAATTGGAATAGTTTCCGTTATGTAAAAGTAATTCAGCATCCCATTTTGAATGTGCGTAATGACTTAAAGGATTGGCGTTATCTGTTTCTAAATAGTCTCCCTTTAAACCATCAAAAATAAAGTCTGTTGAAAGTAATTGAAAATGAGCGTCAATTGAAATAGCAGCATCTAATAATAACTTAGTTGCTTTTACATTTACGGCATAACACAACTCTGGATCTTGCTCACAGTAGTCTACATTTGTTATTGCTGCAGTATGAATTACATGGCTGGGTTTGTAGGAATTAAAAATTCTATCAATTTCTTCTATTCTTTCAATGTCAAGACTTTGATATTTTTCTTCTTTGCAACTATTGTTTCTGTTCTGCCCTTTTGATGTTGCTAAAAAATCGATCTGCTTGGCAATAAGTTGCTTAACAATTTTTTGACCCAGCAATCCATTACTTCCGGTAATTAATATTCTTAGATTTCCCAAATTGATGTTTTTCGCTTTTGTTGAAATTTGAAATAATGTTTATGCTCTAAGATCCAAGCCATAATAAGGTAGAGTAAAATAGGCGAACCCAAGGCAACAAATGAAAAGTAGATAAAGCCTAATTTAACCTTATAAGTACTGATACCTAATTTTCGAGCCCACCATCCACAAACTCCATAAGATTGCATTTCAAAGAAAAAAATAATCTTCTGTAAGAATCTCCTCATTTTTTTAAAATTTCTTTACCGAGTTCACATAGATGGCAAAGTTTCTTACTACAAAATTGCTGATAAATTTCTAAACAAGCTTGTGAATCGGCAGCATTTTTTAAACTTATATTACTTGAATTCCATATTCGTGTTATTTTATTGTGTTCTGTATCCAAATCATAATAAAAGTTTATAAACTCTTTAAGTTCAATTTGTAGAAGTCCCTTTTTATTAAGCGCATAAAGAAATGGTATTAACGCGTTAATTATTAAGTTCGTTGTTAAAAATTTACTAAAATTGCTTTTATGTATGTATTCAATAAATCGAATACTATCTTTTGTTTTAAGTAGTTCATCAATGGCTTTATTAAAATCCACCTCATAAAAGACAGCAAAAAGTTTCAACACCTTCTCATTACAATTATAAGCCTTTCTAAGGCCTTTTTTCTTCCAAGGCAATCGATTTTCAAGATGAGCACTCCAATGATAAAGAAGCGCCTGTTCTGATGGGTTTTGTGTGTATTTGTTATAATAGTCAAGTGCAAAGTTTGAGAGCGTATCTCCATTAAGTGAACCGCCCATAGTTTTAGCGAAAAGTAAGATCAGAAGCTCTTCTAGATTTTTATAGGATTCAATTTCTATGAGCGTATATTTTCGTTCTAATCTATTGATTAAATAAGCACTGGCATGTTCATTAAATAAGTTTTGCCCATTAGATTGAAGGCTATTATGACAAAACAATCCTTGATTTTTATAAAAGTTGTTGATGAAATTTTGATAATGTACTTTATTGAGGTGCTTTGATAATGCAATTGTTGGAATATCACGATTGTTTTGAATTATTTTTCGATCATTATCATAGACAAAATGTAAAATGACATTATTGTAATTCGGATCTTTTTCATGTTTATGTAAATACCAATCAGAGGACTTAACATGAATCTCTACCGGACCAACCCAAAGTATTCCATCTATTTTTATTTTAGCTAGGCTAAAATCTGGGCCAGATTCACTTTCATTATATATTCCATAGTGAATCACTTGAAATTCTTGACCATTATCCAATGACAGTAAATGAAAAGGAATGAGTTTCTTTTTCCACAAATAATGTAAATAGTTTTCTTTGACCCTTTCAACCACCACTCAAGGTACAAAAAAAAAGCGTTCCTAAGAACGCTTTTTTACCTTAATTATCTCGGCAATGGATCGATAAACTTTTTAAAGCTCGGATCTGCAGGAGGTGCAGTATTCGGATCGTATTTTTCACTAGTAATTTTAACATCTGTTCTTCTATTCATTTGATGCAGTCGCTCAAATTTTTCAGGATCAGTTGTTTTAAATTGATTAATATAGGTTTCTGTCAAGATTTGTTCTACACCATTTTCATCTACCCATTTTGCTGGTTCAGATTCTCCTTTACCCACTGGACGAATACGACGCGGATCAATTCCTTTTTGATCTACTAAATATACATATACAGCTTTTGCTCTATTTTCAGATAAAGCTTGATTGTGCTTTTCTGTATCTCTAGCATCGGTATGAGAATATAAATCAATAGTAATGAAGTCGAAATTTGTCAACAAACTATCCAAAAATCTAAGGGAATCTGTTGAAGTTATTGTGGCATCATTAACAAATGTCCATTTATCTAAATAGTAACGAATTTCAGGAGTACGCAAATGATATTTAGGTAATAAAGGAAGTTCCAATAAGAAACTCTGATTTTTTTCTAGGCCAACAGTGGTAAATTTCGCGCCTTTAACATCTTCAAAATAATCATCTTTTGATGCTTTCAGCGTATAACTTACTTCACCATTAATCCAACGAGCTCCATCTGCTTTCTTATCCCACTTGATTGTTGAACCTTTTTTATCAGTCATTCCTTCCCATCTACTTCCGTCAGAACCAACTACTTCAACTTTTGCGTCAATTATGCGCTTTGATTTCTTGCCAGCTTCAAATACTACAACGCGTAGATCAAAAAGTACAGGAGGAATACTAAAACTCCAAATGTCTGGAGAATAAATTTTGTTTGTGGTTGATTGTCTTTCAGAAGTAAAGTATCCTCTTAATCCAGTTTTTTCATCAAAGAAATCTGCAATTGCATAATCATTTGCAATAGAGTTAATAGGATATTGCATATTGGTTAATCCTGACCACTTTGCTGGATTTTCTTTTGTGTTTTCTTCGCCAATCCTTGTTACAAAATAAATGTCTAGTCCACCAATTCCGGGGTGCCCATCGCTAGCAAAATACAAACGATTGTTAGCTCCTATAGAAGGAAATAATTCATTTCCAGTAGTATTAATTTCAGAACCCATATTTTTTGGAACAGAATCCCAAATTTTGTTCTTTTTATCATACATTACATACCAAAGATCTCTTCCTCCTTTACCACCTGGCATATCACTTGCAAAGATTAGCATTAAACCATCTTCAGTAATACATGGATGACCTACGGAAATGGTATCATTTGTTTTCAATGTGATTTTCATTACATTATCCCAGTCATCACCATTTTTGTCCGCTTTCCAAATATCACAACCTAAATTCTTCTTTGCTTTTGTTGGACAACGCGTAAAATAAAGTGTCTTCCCCTTTTTATCCAGTACTGCTGTACCTTCATTGTCACTTGTATTGATTAGCTTGTTATCATCAATACTTTTTGCACTTATAAAATTTCTTTTAAGATCAAATTCAGCACTCCAAATGTCCATATATTTATCACCTGTAATTGGATCACGAGTCGTCGTAGTTAAGTCTTCTCTACTGGTTCCGTACAAAATAGACATTCCTTTTTTATCACTAAAAGTAGGAGCCATATCAAATTGAACTTTATTCAATTTGCTTTCATTTTTAATAATAAATTTTGATTCAGCTATTTCAAAGTCTTTATACATTTCTACAGACTTAATCGCAGATTCCACATCGTGAGAAGCATCATTTGCAGGTTTTCTTTTTTTGTATTCTTTGTAACTTTTAATTGCATCATCAAATTTACCCATCATGCGCAGCATTTCTCCTTGCCAAAAATATAAAAGTGGTTGCACATCATAATATTTCAATTCAATCGAAGAAGAATACCATTCTTCAGCTTTATCAAATTGTTCCATGTGACGATAACATTCTGCAACTTTAAAGGCCATATCTCCTTTTTGAGTCATGGTGCCTTTTACGCCTAATTTTTTATAGGCTTCTTGAAGTTTAGGCAAAGCTTCGAAATATCGTCCTGAATTAAACGACTTATTCGCTTCATTTAAATATTTAGGGGTATTCGTTTGTGCATTAATAGTTGAAACGAATGCAAAATTTAATAAGGCAATAAATAATAAATGCTTCATATTATAAGTTTAATGGCATTAGAAATGATTCTAAGGCAAACAAAAATAAAAAAAATTTTTAATTTTCAAGCGTAAATCGTCTCCAAGATTCAAGCAAAGTTTGCATTCCCTCATTTAGAGGTGATGAAAAGCTAATGTTTTCTCTGGATTTTGGATGAACAAAACCTAAAGTTTTCGCATGTAAAGCTTGTCCAGGCAACAAATTAAAACATTTCTCTATAAAGAGTTTAAATTCTTTTTTATGCGCATCTCTAAGAATTTTATTTCCACCATATTCTGGGTCATTAAATAATGGATGCCCCAAAAACTGCATATGCACTCTAATTTGATGGGTTCTGCCCGTCTCCAACTTGCATTCTACCAAGGTTCCAAAACCAAACCTTTCTAGAACTCTATAATGAGTTACGGCATGTTTTCCCAATTCTCCATCCTTGAAAACAGCCATTACTTTTCGATTTTTTAATGATCGACCAACATTTCCTGTTATGGTCCCATCATCTTTCACATCACCCCAAACCAAGGCCCAATAAGTCCGCTCTGTGGTCTTTTCGTAAAATTGTTTTGCTAGATGAGTTAAGGCATCTTCCGTTTTGGCAACTAGAAGAATTCCTGAGGTATTTTTATCTATTCGATGCACCAAACCAGGTCTTCCGTAATAGTTTTTTGGTAATGATGGAAGATGTTTGAAATGGTAAATTAAAGCATTGACCAATGTTCCAGAATAATGGCCATATGCTGGATGGACTACCATATCGACTGTTTTGTTGACCACAATTAATTCGTCGTCTTCATAGACAATATTTATTGGAATATCTTGTGCAATTAATTCGATTTCTCGAATAGGATAAGGCATGACAATAGAAACTATATCAGCAGGTTTTATTCTGTAATTTTGCTTTACAATTTGATTATTGACCAATACATTGCCGTTTTTTGCGGCAACTTGGATTTTATTTCTAGAAGTATTGGGTAAGCGATCAAGTAAAAACTTATCAATCCTTAACAATTCTTGTCCGGGATCTGCTGTAAATCGATAATGTTCAAATAATTCTTCCTCTTCATGAGCTTGTTCGAGGTCCTTCTCTTCAATCACTGCTTGATAACTTTGTAAGTACGAGATGAAATTTCAGGGGCAGAGACAAAATATACTCCATTTTCTAAATCTTGAAGATCTATTTGATTGCTTTCAACATTTCTAATGACCTGACCTAAACTATTGAATAAGGTTAAATGATTCACTTGTTTATCTTTCACGCTAACGGTAATAGTGGCATTGCTTGGATTAGGATAAATTACAAGTAGTTCTTCAACTTGATGCGCAGGCACTTCTAAAACGGCATCAATTTGTGTGGAAAAAATTGGTCGTAACATAGCAGAACCTGGAAATGGAGATGTAAACCAATTATTACCTCCATCTACACTGTATCTTATGCTATTTGAATGATCTATATTTCGATCTAATCCTAAATTTAATCGATTGGGATCTAATTGTCTCCAACCCACAAAAAATGTAGTCCCTACGGGTACTTTCTCATTATTTGTAAAGTAGTAGGTCTCAAAATTGTTTTGTCCACTAATATATACGGGTTGCCTTGGAGAAAAAGCATCATCTTCATATAATACATTCCCAGGAACACCATTGTTATTATCCCAAACGGTTAATAAAAATAATTTTTGTGAAACATCTACGACGGAAGGAACAAAATGCATCGCAACACCTATTATTGAATCTGCTTCGTAACTGTCATATCGAATGGCTAGACGCGATTGCACTCCTGTTGGACCGAAGGCTGCCTCAGCGGATCCATCATCATAACTATAG
>CANJQZ010000071.1 GCA_947476515.1 Flavobacteriales bacterium | reverse complement strand
GTCCAATTGGAAGCACCAATTACAACACTTACTTTTCTAGAACCTGTTGTTGTACCATTGGCATTTGTTGCTGCATAATTGATATAGTAAACTCCAGTTTGTGTCTTATCAAAACTTGCTGAATCTGTAGAAACAACAACACTTGACCCATCTTTATTTACTGCTGTAGCCCCAGCATCACTATAAGCTCCTCCAACATTAATGGTCATTTGAGCTTGGCCATTGATGGTTAAAAATGGTTTGTAAAGACAAGATCCATCATCTTTTTTTGCTTTTTGATTTTGATTTACTGCGCTTGGGTCGGTACATCCTTTCTTCTTACAAGATGTCAAGGCTATTGTTAAAATAGCGAGTGTAAAAAATACTTTCTTCATAGTTTCTTTTTTATCAAATATAATAGATAATTATTTTTAATCCAATAAAATAAAAAAAAAGGCACTTGATCAAGTGCCTTTTTTAGAGATTAAAAATTAATTTAATCTTGTAATATTAATTCTTGAGCTTTCGGATTACTTAAGGCTTCTTTTATCTTAGCTTCTAATTCATCTGCTAGTTGAGGGTTATCTATCAAAATTGATTTTATGGAATCTCGACCTTGACCTAATCTAGTTTCCCCATAAGAAAACCATGATCCGCTCTTTTTTAAAATATTTAAATCTACTCCTAAATCTATAATTTCACCTACTTTAGAGATTCCAGCACCGTAAAGAACATCAAATTCAGCCTTTCTAAATGGTGGCGCCATTTTATTCTTCACAACCTTAACTTTTACTCTATTTCCAACGATTTCTTCTCCATCTTTAATTTGTGTTGCACGACGGATATCGATTCTAACCGATGAATAAAATTTTAATGCATTTCCCCCAGTTGTTGTTTCTGGATTTCCAAACATCACACCAATTTTATCTCTCAATTGGTTGATGAAAATGCAACAACAACCTGCTTTATTGATGGAGCCAGTAAGTTTTCTTAATGCTTTTGACATTAATCTTGCTTGTAATCCCATTTGAGAATCGCCCATCTCACCTTCTATTTCAGCTTTAGGTGTTAATGCAGCCACGGAGTCAATTACAATAAGATCGATAGCTCCTGAACGAATTAAGTTGTCTGCGATTTCAAGCGCTTGCTCCCCGTTGTCAGGTTGAGAAATCAATAAATTGGCAATGTCTACTCCAAGATTTTGAGCGTAAAACTGGTCAAATGCATGCTCTGCATCTATAAAGGCTGCTATTCCACCTTGTTTTTGAACTTCTGCTATCGCATGAATAGCCAATGTTGTTTTACCTGAAGATTCTGGGCCATATATTTCAACCACCCTACCTTTTGGGTAACCGTTAATTCCTAAAGCTAAATCAAGCGTAATAGATCCTGTTGGGATTACTTCTACTTTTTCTACTGGACTGTCACCTAATTTCATAACTGACCCCTTTCCAAAAGTTTTGTCTAGCTTTTCCATAGTGAGTTGGAGCGCTTTTAATTTTTCAATATTAACTTCTTTCCTTTCCATAGTGTTCTTTTTTTCTTTCATTTTCCTTTTTTTATACAAATGTATTTCGGTAGACCGTAAACTATTTACGGCCTAATTTTATAATTTAAATAATTGACAAATTTCATTGACATGATCTTTTGTGTTTGGCTTTGTTATTACACCAACTACAATACCTTCTTCATCGATTAGAAAAGTAGTTCTGTGAATACCATCATAAACTTTACCCATGAATTTTTTCTCCCCCCATACTCCAAAGGCATTAATAATTTCTTTGGAATGATCAGCAATTAGCTGAAAAGGGAGTTGATATTTATTAGTAAATTTTAGATGCGAAGCTTCTGAATCTGCACTTATTCCAATGATTTGAATTTCATTCTCATTTAATGCTGCGTAGTTATCTCTAATGTTACAAGCTTGAGTAGTGCAACCAGGAGTATCGTCTTTAGGATAAAAATATATTACTGTCTTTTTACCTAAGAAAGATTTGAAATCTACTTGCTTGCCATTTTGATCTGTACCACTTAATAAGGGTATTGTGTCTCCGATTTTAATCATTGTTTAAAAATTAATCTTTATTATGATGTAATATTAATCAAAAATAAATATAAATACTAAACAATAAACATTTTAATTAAAAAAAAGTTTTTTCTTTTTTTCTTATGACAAATTTAATTCCCAGTCTCAACAGCAACAAGTGGACTTAAATTAGCAATCAAGTCATCATATCTTTGCTTTAAAGCTTTTTTGATATTCATTGCTTCATAAGCCTTTGCTGTTTCATCTTCTAAAATTTGAAGCTCCAATGCTGAAGATTTATCACTTAATATACTAATATTATATTCTATGGCTCCAGATAGATACCATTTGACATACATATTTCCGTTGGCGGTAAGATAACTGTATACCGCTAAGGATTTTTCAAGTAAATCAATATCTTGTCTGGTAATGAAATAAGTGTAGGAGAGCATCCCTCTTAATTGGTCATAGTTATTTAATTTTCCACTTAAATTCAAATTCTCTAAAAATTGGTAATCTTGAACTTCCCCAAATCTCGAGTAAACTTCCGAAATAGCAACATTCAATCCATTGATATTTTGTTTTTCAAGACTTCTAGCAAAGTTCATTACTTCTACAGAGTCTAAATCTGCCAAGCTGCTCAAAGCTGCACTTACAACAGTAAATGATGGATCTTCTTGGATAATTGATTTTAAGATATCAATACTAGGTCCTGAATTACCTTTAGAGAATCGTGAAAAAGCTGATACTGCTTTAGTTCTTACAACTGCTTTAGAATCTTTTCGAGAAATTTCTATAATTTGATTTTGCAATTCATCTGCAATATCCCCTGTTGGCAATAAGGAAATATCTAAAGCTTTTTGTCGTATGTCCCAAAATGGATCATGCATGGCTTGTTTTATTAATGCTTCACTAGCGCTATTTTTAGTTTTTGAAACTCTTGTAAGGGCCGTCATTCTTGCCTTATAACGGTTAGAATTGTAATATTGATGGATAAATTGATTCATGGGTTTATCTTCATAAACTTTAGCAAGTAACATTTGCTCTGCATCAAAAAGAACATTTTTTAATGCACCACTATAATTGAATGTAAAGGATTGCTCCAAACTGTCCACCGTTATTTTGTGAATTTTTCGCCCTTCATTATCCCATACTGCAACGCTAACAGGCAATTTAAATAGGGGAAAAATATCCAAATTTTGTTTCTGACTTACTTTAATGGTAACGGTATTGTTGTCATTAATTACCTGACTTGTATGAATTATTGGATGTCCTGAAGATAAAAACCATTGATTAAAAAACCAATTTAAATCTTCACCACTTACCTCTTCAAATGCCATTCTTAAATTATGAACTTCAGCAGCTTTATATTTATTGGTTACTAGGTAATTATTAAGTCCATTAAAAAATGCGTCATCTCCAAGATAAGATCTTAACATATGGAGAATTCTCCCTCCTTTATTGTAGGAATGTCCATCAAACATGCCTTCTTTATCAGCATGATCAAACCAAATCAAGTTGTGATATCCCATTGTGCCAGTTTGATAATAGCCGTCTGCCTCTTGTTCTGCTTGATAATCTGCTTCATCCAAACCGAAATGATGCTCATCCCATAAATATTGAGAGTAGTTTGCAAAGGATTCGTTTAAAGGCAAATTAGCCCAAGATTCACAAGTAACTAAATCTCCGAACCAATGGTGAAATAGCTCATGTGCAATGGTAGATTGATCGTTTCCATCCACTAATTCACGGTCGTTCTTGTAAACATAATCACCAAATATAACTGCTCCTGTATTTTCCATTGCTCCAGAAACATAATCTCTAACAACAATTTGCGAATATTTATCCCAAGGAAAATCTACTGAAAGGCGTTCGGAAAAGAATTTTATCATTTCAGGTGTTTCTCCAAATATTGCCTTTGCCTCTTTTTCATAGGCAGGTTCAACATAATAGTTAACCTCCATTTTGGTCCCATTTTGTCGGGTATAAGAATCCTTTATCACCTTAAACTCACCAACGGCCATCATAAACAAATAAGGGGCATGTGGTAAATCTTGTTTCCAATAATCAGTTTTTGTACCGTCTACATTTTGTTTAGTACTCATAAATTTTCCATTGGATAGGGTAGTATATTTTGAATCAACTGTAATAAACATTTCTTGAGATGACTTGGCATTTGGAGCGTCAATGGTTGGAAACCATACTGAATTTGCTTCCGTTTCACCTTGTGTCCAAATTTGAGGCATTTTATTTTTATCCTCTCCTTTTGGATTAATAAAATACAATCCTTTGTCAGATGTTATTGCTGCACTTCCTCCAGTGGTTCGCTCATCAGGTTTCGAAACATAGTCGATTACTATCGTAAAGTTTTCTCCTTTTGAATAAATTTTATCCAATTTGATATTTAATTTTAAGCTATCAAGATAGGTGTAATTTAAAGGTTTTCCCTTCAGTTCTATTTTGATAATATCCATGCCTTTTGCATCTAGGACAATACTGTCTGATGGATAGAAATGTTGTTTGGCAGTAATTGTTGCTCTACCATTCATTCTGGATTGTTCCCAATTAAATTTCACCTCTAATTTGGTGTGCACCAAGTCAGTGAATAAGGTCCGCGATGGATTGTAGATGTCTCTTGTTGCAACAATTTGATCAAAATCCAAGGATTCCTCTGTCCAATCTTCAAATAACAAAGAGCTGTCAATCATCGAATCATCGAAAACTTCTATTGCTTCAGCGTTAATTTTTGACTTATTTGAATTTGTTACACAACTTGATGCAACAAAAAGCATGAAAATAAAGAAGTAATATTTATTCATAATGAAATTTATTTGTTACAAAAATGCCGAAATATTTTGATTAAACAACGCAAGCATTTAAAAATGGGACACTATTATTTTAGTGAACTTAAATTTATTTAATTTTGACTAAAATTAAATTGAATGAAGTTCTTAAATAATTACAATTTTAAAAATAAAAAAGTCCTTTTAAGGGTTGATTTCAATGTTCCAATAAACAAAGAAACTGGAGAAGTTGCAGATGAAAAACGAATTAATGCTGCATTACCAACTATAAATTATATTTTAGATCATGGGGGGGCTGTAATTTTACTCTCCCATTTTGGTCGTCCAAAACAAGGTAAAGAAGATCAATATTCTTTGAGTCAAATCCTTCCATGTTTGGAGAAATGTTTGGAAAAACAAGTCCTTTTCTCTACTGATTGTATCGGTGAGGACGCAAGGCAAATGGCAGATTCCTTACTTCCAGGACAAGTATTATTAATGGAGAATGTTCGATTTTATAAGGAAGAGACACAGGGCGACTTCAATTTCGCTCAAGAATTATCAAAGTTAGGAGATTGTTTTGTTAATGATGCTTTCGGAGCAGCACATCGTGCGCATGCGAGTACTACACAAATAGCCTCTTTTTTTCCAAATGATAAAATGATGGGCTTTTTAATGCAAGGTGAGATTGATAACGCGAATAAAATAATGCAATCTACAGCACATCCATTTACAGCAATTGTTGGGGGAGCAAAGGTTTCCGATAAAATATTAATTGTTGAGAATTTACTTTTGAAAGCGGATAATATTATTATTGGTGGAGGAATGGCCTACACTTTTTTTAAAGCAATGGGAGGCGAAATTGGAAATTCCCTTTGCGAAGTAGATCGTTTGGAGACTTGTTTATCCATATTATCTCAAGCAAAAGAACGAGGTGTTGCTATCTATTTGCCATTTGATTCTATTATAGCGGATGAATTTTCTGCAACAGCAAATATAAAAAATTGTAGTAGTAATGCTATTCCAGAAAATTGGATGGCTTTAGATATTGGTGCCCAAGCAAGTATTGATTTTAAAACTATTTTATTGAATAGTAAAACTATTTTGTGGAATGGACCCATGGGAGTTTTTGAGATGGAGGCGTTTGAAAAAGGCACTAAATCAGTTGCATACGCAGTAGCAAAAGCAACAAAAGCCGGAGCCTTTTCATTAATTGGAGGCGGCGATAGTGCCGCTGCAATAATGAAGTTTGGTTTAGAAGATGAGGTTAGTTATGTGAGCACAGGAGGAGGAGCCTTATTAGAATATTTTGAAGGGAAACAGCTGCCTGGATTACTGGCTTTAGAAAACTAAACTAGTTTCACTAAATCAATTAATCTGTTAGAATACCCTGTCTCATTATCATACCATCCAACAACTCTAATTAAGTTATTAAATACTGTGGTGAGTTCTGCGTCGAATAAACAGCTGTCCTTACATCCAATTACATCTACGGAAACAATTGGATCTTCAGTATAAGCTAAGATTCCTTTCAAAGGTCCTTCTGCAGCACGCTTCATGGCAGCATTAATTTCTTCAACACTTGTTTTTTGATTGGTTACAATAGTCAATTCAGTCATGGAACCGTTGCAAACAGGAACTCTTACACTTCCTCCAGTCATTTTTCCTTTCAATGCAGGGAAAATCATCGTAATTGCTTTTGCGGCACCTGTAGAAGTTGGTATAATAGAGTTAGCTGCCGCACGCGCTCTTCTTAAGTCTTTGTGTGGTGAATCGTGCAATCTTTGATCTGAGGTATAACTATGAACCGTTGAAATGTATCCAACTTCTATTGGAAATAGCTCCTGTAAAATTTTGATCATTGGAGCAGCATTATTCGTGGTACAAGAAGCGTTGGAAATAATTAAATCTGAAGAATCAAGCTCATGCTCATTTACTCCGATTACAATTGTTTTTATATCAGCATCTGAAGCCGGAGCAGACAATATTACTTTTTGTACTCCTTTCTGTAGGTGTTTTGAAGCAGCTTCTTTAGTCAAAAACAATCCCGTTGCCTCAATAATATGACTTACCTTATAATCTGACCAAGGAATATTTTTAGGGTCTTTATGTTGGGTGAAAACAATTTTTTTCCCATTTTCAAAATGTAAAGTATTCCCTTCAATTGTAAAATTTATGTGTAACTGCCCATGAATACTATCATATTTTAATAAATGCGCCAGCGTTTTTGCATCTGCAAGATCATTTATTAAAGCTACATCGATGGCAGGATCCATTAAAGCAATGCGGGTAAAACATCTTCCAATTCTCCCGAAACCATTTACCCCAACTACTTTCATTTTTTTATTGCAAAAATACAAAAAACTGAACTTTACTCACTAAAAAAATAGAATAAGAATTTTTTATAGCGAATGCGTTTTTAATATTTCACATAAACAAATCCATGTTTTTGAACATCAATTCCGCCATCAAAAGTAGCGTTGATTTTGTAGAAATAAGTCCCTTCCTCTACAGCAACACCCTCTTGGGTTTTACCGTCCCAAGAGCCTGCAGGGTCAGTGTAGGTATAAATTACATTACCCCATCTGTTCAAAATGAAACATTCGAATTTAGTTATCCCAGATGAATCAACATTAAATAATTGATTTCCTTCTACAGAAGAATTTATTGAAATTATATTAGGAACTTCAAAATCACAAGGTTTGATTGTTACAGTTGAAACATCAGAAGAAGAATTACAAATATTAGAAACTGTGACTATATAATCACCACCTGTATTAACTGTTATTGGATTTCCGGTAGAACCCGTATTCCAAACCAAATTGAAGGGCGGATTATATCCTGCTTGCATTGTACCTGAGTTAAATGAATTCGCATTAATTTCTACAGATACTCCATCACAAATGGCAAAATCCAAAACTTGAGTGTATAAATATGGTGGAAATTCAATAGTCGCTGAGAGGGTGTCTTGACATCTAAAATCAATATAGCTCACCTCATAAAACCCAGGAATAAAGGTGTTAAACAAAGGATTCTGTGCAGTAGTATTTGAAATATGAAGCGCAGTATCTATACATGCCCAAGTTCCACCTTCAAAAGAAAAAGCTCCCTGAACTTGATAGTATAAATTACATGCTATTGTATCGTTAAAAATTTGCGGTAATGGCAAAACTTCAAGGGATACTGTGGTATCATAATGACATCCAAAATCATCAGTTACATTATAGGTGAAATAACTAGTACCTAATACTAAAGGATTAATAGTAATCGCGGTATCTAATTGCCCTGTTACAATATACGGACTATTGTTCCAGAAATCAGATACAACAGTGTTTTGGTATCCTTCCGATTGTGGATAAAGAGCGGCATTAAAATATAATCCCCATTGAAAAATATATCCATCATCAATTCCTTGATTGTCTTGAACAGTTATTGTCCAATTTCCGTTTACTGGACAACCAATAAAGTCATTAAAATTCCCATCGGGTAAGTAAACACCATTCGGGTTCATGGATGGAAATCCATAGGAATTATTAATTGTGTTTCCTGCAGCGTTTTCAGAACAAATGGTTCCCAAAGTTGCGTTATTTGGCGAAAAACAATAAGTCCAAACAGGAGTGCCTGGATTTCCTCCATCAATATTATTATCATTTCCAAGGAAGGTGCCTATGCCGTTTCCACATCCGCCAGGGATCATTTCTCCAAGTTGATTGTAGGCATTCATCAATGATACCACCGTACCATTTGGACAGGTAAGAGAAATCTCTAAATCGCCAATGTAGGAATGTTCAATATCAACACATAATTGATCAAAATTTGCAGCGCTTGTAATAGTCGTAGTATCATTGAAACCTGATATGGCGATATTGGTTTGATATTGCGCTCCAGTTCCATCGGGTAAATAGGTCAATCCTGCAAAAATTCCTCCGATTTGAAATTCGCCACCCGGAATATTAATCCCCACAGTATCT
>CANJQZ010000070.1 GCA_947476515.1 Flavobacteriales bacterium | reverse complement strand
TATCGTTTGCTTTTTCTTTGAACTGTAAAATATGACTGCACCAAGTGTTATCCAATTTATGAAATAACAGGCTAAAATTAATTGATTATCTTCACTCATTCTATTTTAACTTATTGGTCACTAAACCCTGCTCTGCGATTACTCATAACGTTTTGCTGCCTGGCGATCGGCCCGGATCTTTAAATAAATCGTAACACCGAAGTTAAAAATATTTTCTTTCAAATTATTCATTGTTTCGAAGCAAGATTGGAGGGTTGGCGCTAGACAGCTGTTATAAGCAAATATTTATTCAACAATGAATACTTTTTCGGTAGTACCATTATTATAAAATCGAATCAAAATAGTGTTAGGCACATCTTTACTTTCTCTACCTGATTGATCTATTTGTTTAACCAATTCTCGATCTTTATTTAAGATGATTTCATCAATTTCAACAGTCAAACCTAGAACAACTTGATTCGTGTCTGTATAATCACAATTTGGATTTAATGCACTTGAGGAATATGCTGTGAAAATCACAACGTAATTACCATCATTATGAATTCCGATATAGGTGGTGTCGAAGAGATAAATTGGTGCAAACAACGGACTTTCTCTATAACAATTTTGAATCTTTATTGTGTCACCGTCTATTTCAACTACAGATTCTAATAGATATCCCTGGGTGTTCAACGCAACTTTTGAAATTAAGAAGACACTATCGGTATCAGCTGGGTTTGTAGGGAATAACTGAGCATTAATAATGCCAGGGTACTGAGAGAAAGCTCTTGTATATGTGAGAAGAGAAAGTAATATGATGAGTCCGATTTTCATGTCTTTTTATAGCAATTAACGATTTTTATTCTAAGTCAACTTTATTTTAATGGATAATTTATTTCGATTTTATACATGTCTATTTCCCTATGGTTGCAATACTTACAGTGGTCTTCTATTGTTTATAACTTTTATATACACGAAACAAATCTTCGCCTAGCCATATAATAATGGAGTGATATGCGAAACTTTGTGTCGTTTTTTCTTTTTGCAATTACAGATGTATTTTCTAATTTATTGCTTTCAAAAATAATAATTAACCCCCATATATTTACATACACCCGTTTAGAGATTTACACACCCTCTTCAGCCTTTTTCCCAATAATTCATTTCAAAAGTTTGGATCCTAATCGATACAAGACTTCATGCAACATCGCACACATACTGCATTATTTACGACCGTTTCAGGTGTTGTCGGTGGCAAAGCAATTAATGCTAAGCCTTTATTGCTAGCGATAACATTATATCAGGTCTTACAAGCGTTATTATTTATCCTTCTGCATCAGTTGTTGCTGGCTATGTGGTTATAGAAAACTTATAATCCGCATGAAAATTAATCATCTCGCCTCATTCTCACTCTGTTTCTCGCTCTTGTATTTGCGCTTTTCTTTCAGAGTGAAAATGAGAAAGAGAGTGAGAATCCTGAAGCGATCTGGCTTTTCTTTTTTCTTATATTCGCTCTGTTTCTCGCTCTTGTATTTGCGCTTAGCAATTATATCTGCCAACGAAAAACTTTCAGAAATAAATTTCAAATTGATGTATAATTGGTGTATATTTACACCACAACACAATGCATCATGAGAAGACAAAGTATTTCATTTACAGAACCAAATGATGAATGGTTAAAGAATCAAATTGCTAATAAAGAGTACTCAAGCAAGAGTGAATTAGTTAATGATTTAATTCGTCAAGCAAGAAATCAACACAATCAAGTCGATTTAATTAGACTAAAATTAGATAGAGCTGAAAAATCTGGATTTACAATTGATTCCAAATCAGAAATTTTGAAGCAATCTAAAAGTATGCTTAATGGGTAAATACAAATTAAGTAATGTTGCAAAGGAAGATTTGATACGAATTCATTATTGCGGCGTTCAGCAATTTGGGATAAAGCAAGCTGACAAATATTTTGACTCTTTCTTTGTTCACTTTGCACTTATTGCCAAAAATCCACAATCATTAGAATCTGTTGATTTTATTAAACCTGGATACCGGCGTTGTGTTTGTGGCGTAGATAGTATATTCTACAAAATAAATGGAGATGAAGTTGAGATAATGGCAATTTTTGGAAGACAAGATTTAAATCAATTATTATAAAAATGAACATAACAATCATAGGCGCTTCGGCTGGAATTGGATTAGAAGCAGTAAAAAGAGGATTAAATAGAAATCATTCTATAACTACCCTTTCTCGTTCTGAAATTCAGATAGAAGAGAAAGAATCAATAAATAAGATACTTGGTGATGCAACAAATAAAGCAGATCTAATAAAGTCTATCCAAAACGCAGAGGCTTTAATTATAACATTGGGGACAGGTAAGAATATGAAAGCAACTACCCTTTTTTCAGATTTCGCAAAATTGATTGTTGAAATACATCGGGAGAACAAAATAGAGATTCCATTAATTTTTGTTACAGGATTTGGAGCTGGAGAAAGCAAAAATTATGTTTCTTGGCTTGTAAAAATGTTTTTAAAATATCTTTTAAAAGATGTTTATGATGACAAAGCAAAAATGGAAGAAATCATCACCAATTCAGATCTGAATTGGACGGTTGTTAGGCCAGGAAGGCTATTAGACGGTGGGTTAACAGAAAAATACCGAATTGAAAATACCTTATTCAAAGGAATTAAGATTGGCGGAATTAATAGAGCTGATGTAGCAGATTTTTTAATAAAACAAGCAGAAAAACAAACTGAATTAAAAAAGTACATTGCCATATCTGAAAAATAAGATAAAAGCTGATACGCTTCAGGCTGAATGCTTCATAGTCCTTTCTTATACCCATCTCAAATTGAGCTTTATCTTGGTCAATCTAACAGAGTATCGTTTCTAAAATTTTATGTTTCTAGCTATACTTAACGAATAAAGGTTACAGATTTTTCATTAATCAAAATTGGATTTTGTAAACAACATTAGGAAAAAATCCTAATTGATAAGTCGTGCTAATAGTATTGGTTTTTCTGTCAAAACTTTCTGAAAATACATTTTTATGGTTCGTTACATTCTGTAGATCCAAGGATATGGATTGCGCTATTTTATGTTTAGAACTATTTAAAGTTAATCCAGTTTTAATATCCATTCTATAGTAATCAGAATAAAAACTGGAATACGAATCGGATGATATGACCTCATGTCCTTGCGCGATAGAAGAGTTTAAATTAATTGGAGAATACGCTCGTCCACCAGCCTTAGTGAATTTAATGTCCAAAGTAAAACAGTTCCTCTTTGCTTTCCCGATTTTCCACTCTTTCCCTGCTAAAATATTATATACATATCTTCCATTGAATGCCGTATTTCTCTTAATTCCATCACTACCAATATATTCTGAGTTATATAGTGAAGCTGTAAATAGTCCATAGTAGCCATTACTGAAGAATTTTTCTCCTGTTAGTTCAATTCCATAGTTTTTTCCTGTTCCAGTATTCATTAAACTATCAGTTAAATCAGTTTTGAATGTTGATCCAGTGTTCAACATGGAATAACTACTAGAATAACTTGTTACTGGCACATTATAAATATATTGATAGTAGATTTCTGTTTTAAAACGCCAGTCTGAGAATGGTTGGATATTGTAACCCAATACAATATGATGGCTTTTAGTGAAATCTAGGTTTTTATTATTGTAAACTGTATTCCCGTTATTATCGATGGATTGCAAGAAGTAAACATTAATGGGTTGTAATTGAGAATGTAATCCATAGCCAAAATTAAAACTGCTTTTCTGCGAAACATTGTAAACCAGTCCAAATCTAGGCTCAATTGCTGTTGAATTATTTAGTAGGAAATAGTTGGCATGAAGACCAGCATTAAGTGTTAAATTCTTAGAAAATCCATATTTAATATGTGCATATCCTTGAACTAAATTTGTACTGCTTTTATAATCCCAAATTTGTTTCTCAGGTGCAAATAATTGTTCCTTTGTTTTGTAATTTAAATCTAGCCCCATTATTTCATCTTGAAATCCTACTTTTAAGAACCATCGAGAATTAATTTTCAAGTTATAACTTGCATTAAGAAAGTAAGTTGTTTTTGCTAAATTACTTTTTTCTCTCACGAAACTAGAGTCTAAAAATGGGTCAAAATCATATGATGTTTGCTTAGTGGAAGAATAATTGATTCCAATTATTGTTGACAAATACGATTTTGAATTCAATTGTTTGAAATGATTGATACCACAAAGACCAATTTTACTTGCAAAGTCAACTTTATTACCGCCCCCATATAGCGAATTCCCAGTTCCACCTCCAATATTGATTGTACTTGAAGCAAGTATTCCAAACATAGAAAATCTACCCCATTTTGTATTGCCGCTGTTTATTTTAAATGATAAATCTTGATAGGATGGGGTCGCAGTAGTTCCTATATTAACACCAAGTGCTTGAGCAATACCAGCTAACGAATAGCGATAACCAACCAAATAGGACGCATCACTCTTTTTATTGAAAGGACCTTCTGTGGTCAATTCTAAGCCAGTTATAACGCCAGCTTGAACTGTCGTTTCTCGTTTTTTATTGTTACCTGTTCTAAGACCCAAATCGAAGACACCTGAATTTGCATTGCCGTATTCAGATGGAAAGGCGGAAGTGAAAAAGTCTGAATTTTTTAAAAGATTAGTATTTAATGCGCTGACGGCTCCACCTGTTGTCCCTACTGAGGCAAAATGATTTGGATTGGATACACTCATCCCATCAATCCTCCACAATACTCCAATTGGAGAGTTTCCACGGATAACCAAATCATTTCTACTATCATCAGGGGTACTAACACCAGCAAAATTTGCAGCCAAACGGGCAGGATCACTTCTCCCACCGGCATATCGATTAACTTCTTCTATAGAGAAAGTTCGTGCACTAACATTTGCTAACTTGTTGATTGTACCATATTTGTTGTTTGCCGTAACAGATAACTCCTCAATTTGATTAATTAGTTCTTCTATTGATATATCTATCATTACTTCTTTCCCTGATGTTACCACAATATTTGGAATGGTGATGCTTTTATAGCCAGCGTAAGAAACAATTAGCTCGTAACGCCCAGGCGAAATATCTTTTAGTGTATATTTCCCGAGTGCATCAGTAGTTGTTGCTTTTTGCAAGGAAGTAATTTGAATTTTCACTCCAACTAACAGGCTTTGAGAAAATTTATCTGTGACAATACCCCGAATATTCTGAGTATTGTTTTGAGCATTGGCAATTAATGGAATAATTGAGAATATTAATATAAATCTAATCATAATCTAAAATTTTGGATATTGTAAAAATTATCCTTTGCTATATAGGTTGATTATTAAAAAGAAATCTTGCAGAATTAAACATAAGTTGTTTACCAATAATTAATTTGATTAGAATGAGTCTTAAGTTTCAGCAATAAATTTTGTTTACTACTCCAACCTATCCATCTACTCAAAACAATCTAAATCGAGCTTTTCCTAATTTTCACTCTATTTCTCTCTATTTCTCTCTCTAGCCTTCTCGCGCTGAGTTCATCGAAGGGTAACTCTAGCCTCTATTTTGTATTTGTGCTTTTCTTTCAGTGTGAAAATGAGAGTGAGAGCTTTGGCATTATAATCATTGGCTTTTGTTTAATTCTTCAATACTTCCTCTCGAAAATGGATGCCCCATTTCAATATTTCTTCCATTAAGTTGGTCATGGATTCTCCAAGTGGTGTTAAGGAATAATCTGTTGCAATGGGCATGGTATCGTGCAGCGTTCTTTTGACAATCTTATTCATTTCCAATGCCTTTAACTCTTGTGAAAGCATTTTCGGTGAAATGTCATTGATGTCTTTTTGAATTTCTCCAAATCTTTTGGTACCATGTGTCAAGGCAATGATAATTGGAATGCGCCACTTACCCTGAATAACTTCTAAGGCATCCCTTGAGGCCATTAATTTATACTGACAAACTTGATCTTTCTGACTCATATTACAAAATTACGACATACAAATTACCCAGAGGTAACTACTTACCCAAAGGTAACTACTATATTTTAGAAAGTAATTTTTCTCATTTTTGCACTTTATTAAAATAATCTAAATCAAAAAACATGTCAGAAAAAACAAAAAAAATCATTTATTGGGTATTAACAGGCTTGGTAGCTTTTATATTTCTTGGAAGCGCCGTAGGGAAGTTTACAGCAGATCAAAAGGCCTTGGAAATGGCTGCAAGCATGGGGCTGGAAGCTAACACATTTAAGGCACTTGGTTTTATTGAAATATTATGTTTGGTTTTATTTATTCTTCCCCGCACAGGAATTATTGGGACCCTACTATTAAGTGCATACATGGGTGGAGCTATCGCAACGCATTTGGAACATGGTCAACCCTTTGTCGCGCAATGTATCATACAAGCATTTTTGTGGGCAGTAGCTTTTTACAGATTCCCTGAATTAACAAATCGATTGAGAAATAAATAGGTTAAGAAATCTTTCTTAACCTATGTCAACGATTCAAATCGTAAAGAATATTTAAATTTGCAGTCAAATAAACTTTTAATTAAAAAAATATTAAACATGAAAAAAATACTTATCACATTATCCGTAGCACTTGCATTGGTTTCATTCGTAGTTTTAGAAGCAGGAAGTTGGTCTTTGGACGCAGGTCACTCACGATTGGGTTTTACTGTAAAACACATGGAGATTTCTGAAACTGTTGGTCAATTCGATAAATTCGATGTGAAAATCACCACACCAAATGCAGATTTTTCGGATGCAACAATCGAATTAACGGCTGAGGCTAAAACAGTCAACACTTACCTTTCTATGCGTGATGATCATTTGCGTTCTGCTGATTTTTTCGATGTAGAAAAACATCCAACAATCACTTTCAAAAGTACATCTGTGAAGAAAGCAAAAGGAAACAACTATGTCATCACAGGAAATTTCACCATGCACGGTGTTACAAAAACAGTTGTTTTAGCAGGTGTTCACAATGGGACAACTAAAAACAGAGCTGGTGCAGATTTAGCTGGATTGAAAATTTCAGGAATGGTTAAACGATCAGACTACGGAGTGGGTGCAACGATGCCAAACACAGTGGTTGCCGACGAAATTTACTTAAATGCTGATTTAGAGGTATCTAAAAACTAATAGTAAGAAATCGCGAAAGATGAAAGCATCGAAAATAGCTGCTTTGTTGGTTCTTCTTTTAACAATTGGAACCGTACAAGCACAAAACTGGAAGATTTCTGAGCAGCACAATATTGCCTTTTCAAACAAAGATGTAAGTGGTGTTTTTAAAGAAATGTCAGGGAGTATTATTTTCGATGCGACTAAACTTTCAAGTTCAAAATTCGACTTAAAAATCAAGGTTGAATCCATCAGCACAGGAAATGGTGTTCAAAACAAACACGCCAAAGGTGAAGAATGGTTTGACGCTGATAAATATCCGAATATTGAATTTGTTTCTTCAAAAATTGAAAAAACAGATGCTGGGTATAAAGCCATTGGAAAACTAGAAATTCACGGTGTTAAAAAAGATTGCTCAATTCTTTTTACATTTGTTAAAAAAGGAAATAAAGCTACATTTGTTGGAAAATTCAGTGTGGATAGAACGGATTTTGGAGTTGGTAAAAAAGGAGATGATGTATCCGAAATGTTAAAAATAGTAGCATCAATTCCTGTAACATTAAATAAATAAAACAATGATAAAAAAATACACCTTACTTGCACTTATTTCCGGAGCCTTATCTGGATTTGGTTCCTATTTATATGGTTCTCTTTATCAAGAATTGACGGTAATAGATTATAGCGCAGTTATTCCACCAAGCGCCATTTTTATTTCGTGCTTCGTAGGATGCATTTTAGCATCTGCTGGTCATGCTCTTTTTGTAAAATTATTACCAAAAATCGGTGATATTACCTTTGGTTTCTTATTTGCAATTATCAGTTTTATAAGTATCATGGGGGTTTTTAAAGCAACCTTGCCAGACAGTGATGATGAAAGTTTTTACTATTTGATTTATGGTTTCGCCATACCAATGCATTTCTTCCCCATCGTAGTTTGGAATACTATTAAACCGATATTTATTAGAAAATAATTTCTCATTAGGTTTTCATAGTAAAGTCTTTCCTGACCGAGTGAATTGCGGGTCAGGGTATTCCGGTCCCCACTACTAAAAAGAAAAAGCGCTGTTACATAAGTGACGGCGCTTTTTCTTTTTTCCTCATTTTCACTCTGTTTCTCTCTCTAGCCTCTAACCTTCTCGCCCTGAGTTCATCGAAGGGTAACTCTTCTTTCTCACTCTGTTTCTCTATCTCTCTCAATTTTAAATCCATCCCCAAGCAACTATAAAGCGTTGATTGTCGTATATTTATTGAAAATTCATTTAAAAATCTTTATTATGAAAAAATCTTTACGATTGAAAAATTTAATTTCTGCCTTGGCTCTTTTTGTTATGGTAGCCCTTAGCTCTAATTTTTATGGGCAAGCGATTACCGTTCAAAATACTTCAAGTCCAGCGGCATGTGATGGTTCTGCCATGTTGGATTCTACCGTTGCTTTAAGCAATATTAATTGGTATGTTAACGGGATGGTTCAGTCAGGTTCCTATTATTTAGGTGGACTTTGTCCAGGTACTTATACGGTAACATTTTCAAATAGCACAGGTGTTACAAGTACATTAACTTTTGTTATTCAAGGTGGTGCTCCAAATCCATGTAGTGGTTTTGTTGTTACATGTGGAAGTACAAATGTGTCTGCTGCTTTAGCATGTGACGGATCAGCTACTGTTAC
>CANJQZ010000069.1 GCA_947476515.1 Flavobacteriales bacterium | reverse complement strand
AAGGCCTTTTCGTTTCTAATAATACGATCATAATAGAGCGATTGCCATTCAAATTCAATATTATTTTGGTTGGAATATCGTTTTAACGATGATTTGAATGCCCGAATCACGGCTCCTAAATTTTGTGATTGCACACCAAATTTATTTGGATTCCAATCTTTTTTATCTGGTCTATTGAAAAATAAAATTCCATGAATATGATTCGGCATTACAACAAATTGATCAATTTCGACAAAGGGATAATGGGCTGGAATTTCTTTCCAAAAATCATTAGCAATTTTTCCAATTTCAGAAAAAACCGAGATTTCACCAAAATAATTTATACGATTTTTAGTGCAAATGGTAACGAAATAAAATCCATGAGATCCATAATCATATCCTTTTAGTCGGGTAGATTCGGAACGGTATTTGTTTTGAAATTTTGCGATTGTTATTTTATTCGTCAGTAATTAGAAGTTACTTCTTTTAACGAAATAAATCAATTTATATTCAGCGTTTTTTATAAATCGGAACGGTAGAACAAGGTTCTCCATACATCAAAGATTTAACAACAGGTCTAATATGAGCAACAAGGGCAGTACTTGCGAAATCAGGATTAGGAATGTCTGAACATCCTTTTACAATGACTCTTTGATCTTTAAACTTGGATAGGTCTAAATTTTGAATCTCCCTTTCGATGAGTCTTTTCTCTAAATCAATTTTTGAACCTACTAAAAAATAAACGGAAAACTTAGAAAGCTCACTGCCAATAAGCATGTATGCCCATGTTGGAATAATAGCATCAGAGGAGCAGAATATATAAACCGCTGTATTTTCATAAGCCGACCAATCATGAGTCGAAATCCAAGCGCGAAAATCTTTTTCACGCAGCACCATCCCTTGCCATAATTGTTCGGTTAAATCAATTCCTAATATGGGAATAGTTGGCTTAAATTCTGCCATGTCCAATTGAATTAGACCGCTATCTTTTATTTTATTGACAATTTCAGTCATAATATTTAAAATTAATAGGTGCTGGTGCTTCCACCAATATTTTCAATGGGATGCCAAGTAGTTTTGATTTCCTGTAAATCCGCTATAAAAGTTAATCCTTGAGATTCCCGCTGATTGAAGTCTTCCGTATAGGTGAATTTTCTTTTTAAATTATCAATACAAGCCTCAGCAATAGCATTTTCAATTGCACCTAAATCACTTGAAATAAATGCGTTTATATCCATGTGTGAAGCCATAATTGGAGCAATCTCCTCCTGTTTACCTGTTAGAATGTTGATCACACCTGCTGGCACATCCGAATCATTTAATACTTCCGCAAATGAAATAGCACTGATTGGAAGAGTTTCTGAAGCAAGCGCAACAAGGGTGTTTCCTCCCGCTAATGCTGGTAAGATTAAAGAAACGAGTCCTATTAATGCAGTATTTTGAGGGGCAATAAGCGCCACTATTCCCATAGGTTCGCAGGTAGAAAAATTAAAATGGGAGGAATTTACTGGGTTCACTGAACTCAACACTTGATTGAACTTGTCGCACCAACCTGCGTAATACACGATGCGATCCAGTGTTGTTGAAAATTCAAGCCTTGCTTCTTCCGGAGAACTTCCTTGTTTTTGAAATTCCTTTAAAAATATTTCTTTTCGATCTGAAAATAGCTCGGCAATACGGTATAAAATTTGCGAACGATTAAATGCGCTTCGTTCCTCCCAAGGTCCTTGAGCCTTCCTTGCAGCAACGACAGCATTTCTCAAATCCTTTCGAGATGACAGACAAATATTTCCTAAAACTTCTCCGTGTTTTGAAACTGGGGCATAGAACCTTCCAGATTCAGTTCTAGGAAATGCTCCTCCAATATATAGCTTGTAGGTTTTTAAAACTTCCAAATTACTCATAACTCATTATTTAATTATTTTCAAATAAGCTCCCAAACCATGCATTCCTCCTTCACGACCAAAGCCACTTTCTTTATAACCACCAAATGGAGACGCTGGGTCGAACTTATTATAGGTATTGGCCCAAACAACACCCGCTTTTAACTTACTGGTCAAATTGAATATTTTGGAACCTTTATCCGTCCATACACCAGCCGCTAATCCGTAAGGTGAATTGTTTGCTTTTTGAATTACCTCATCAATGGTTCGAAAAGTTTGAATGGTCAATACTGGTCCAAAAATTTCCTCTTGTGATAGAACACTAGATTGAGAAACATTAGTAAAAATCGTAGGTTTACAATAAAATCCAATCGCAGGAAGTGCACCTTCACATTGAAATATTACAGACCCTTCTTGAATGCCTATTTGAATATATTTTTCAATGGTCTGCAGTTGTTCCCTAGTATTAATGGCTCCGATGTCTGTATTCTTATCTAAAGGATTACCTAAGATCAAGCTTTTCATTCGATGCTTAAGTTTCTCAACTAGTTTTTCTGCAATATTTTCTTGAACATATAGTCGAGAGCCAGCACAGCAAACATGTCCTTGATTAAAGAAGATACCATTTACAATTCCTTCTACTGCTTGATCTATTGGCGCATCATCAAAAATAATATTTGCAGACTTTCCTCCCAACTCCAGCGTTGATCGTTTGCCTGTTCCAACCAATGCTTTCTGAATGGCTTTTCCAACTTGAGTAGAACCAGTAAATGCAATTTTATTAATGTCTGGATGCTTAACAAGTGCCTCGCCTGTGTCGCCATGTCCAGTGATTATATTAATAACTCCTGGAGGAATTCCTGCTTCCTTAATGATTTCTGCCAATTTGAGCGCCGTTAAAGAAGTAGTTTCAGCTGGCTTAAGAACAACCGTATTTCCTGCGGCTAAAGCTGGAGCGATCTTCCAAGCCGCCATCATTAAAGGGAAGTTCCAAGGGATTATTTGGCCAACAACACCAAGTGACTCAGTCTTTTGATTAGGAAATGCATAGTCTAGTTTATCTGCCCAACCTGCGTAATAAAAAAAATGATTGCATGCTAAGGGCACATCAATATCTCGCGACTCACGAATTGGCTTTCCTGCATCCAAAGTTTCGATAACCGCTAATTCCCTTGCCTTTTCTTGCATCATCCGGGCCAATCGAAAAATATATTTTGAACGATCACCCGCACTAATTTTCGACCAAACCTCATCATATGCTTTTCGTGCAGCTTTCACTGCTTTGTCAACATCTTGAGCATTTGCCCATGCGATTTTTGAAAGTACTTTTTCATCCGCTGGATTTATGGTATCGAAATATTTATTAGAAGTAGGAGCTATCCATTCATTATTAATAAAAAGTTCATATTTATCTTTTATCTCAATATGAGAGGTGCTTTCCAAAGAAGGTGAATACAACCACTGATGATCTTTGGAAGTGTTTTTTTTGTTTTCCATCTTAATCTAAAGTAAAATAATTAGGAGATTGGTAGGACCCTGATTCTAATTTTAATAATTGCATCAACACATCATTCGCTAAACTACTTGCGCCAAATCGGAACCATTCATTATGCAACCAATTTGGTCCTAGAATTTCATTGACCATCACTAAATTATGCAGTGCCAACTTAGAAGTAGAAATTCCGCCTGCAGGTTTCATTCCAATCATTTTTCCAGTAGCTTCGAAATAATCTTTAATGGCCAGTAGCATCGTATAAGTGACTTGCATGGTGGCGGCAGGTTGAATTTTCCCTGTTGATGTTTTGATAAAATCTGCTCCTGCATACATAGCGATATCGCTTGCCTTTCTTACATTATCTAAGGTGCAAAGCTCCCCTGTTTCAAGAATTACTTTTAAACGAGCAACTCCACAAGCTTCTTTAATCATCCCAATTTCATCAAAAACAAAGTTATATTCTCCTGACAAAAATTTTCCTCTTGAAATCACCATGTCAATTTCATCTGCCCCTGAGTCAACAGCTAATTTTACATCCGCTAATTTTATTTCCAAATTAGATTGACCTGAAGGAAAGGCAGTTGCAACAGATGCGATTTTAACAGAAGTACCTTTAAGAGCTTGTTTTGCAATAGTAACCATAGAAGGATAAACACATACTGCTGCTACTTGAGGTAAATTGGGGTGAAGGTCGTGAAGATGATGTGCTTTAAAACACATTTGCTTTACTTTACCTGGAGTATCCTTTCCTTCAAGTGTCGTTAAATCAATCATGCTTAACACCATCTTCAAACCTTGAGCCTTCGCATCATCTTTAATGCTACGCGTTTGAAAACGGGCGACGCGTTCTTCCACTCCAACTTTATCAATAGGAGAGGCTGCATTTATAGTTTGAAAAATGGAATGTTGGTTACTTTCAAGCATATCTCTAGGTTCTAGCTCAAAGATAATTAAAGAAAGTTATAGAAAACCGATAATTAATTAATCTTCAGTATCGTCTTCGTCATCTTTGTCCGGTTTGTCATAATCATCAGACTCTTCATCATCTGAATCACTTTCCAATTCATCGTCTTTCAAAGCTGGATCTTCTTCAAAATCCTCTTCTTCATCCGCAATTGCTTTGACTTTAACTTTCGGCTTTGTGATCTTAACCAAATAAATAACTTCTTCAGTATCCCAAATCAAGGCGTCAAGCACCTCGCCTTTAGGCGTTTTTATTGTTGTCAAATGATTAATGTAACCGTCAGGGAATTCCCTTAAGATTTGTTTCTTTTGTTCAAGGGTGAGTTTATCGTAACTAATTATTGACCTTCTCTTTGACATACTTTATAATTGTTGATTCTAGTTGTCGCAAATTTATATTTTTTGTTTTTCAATGTCACTATATTGTATGAGAATCTTTAAAAAATTATTAACCATTAAAAGTGAGTTACTTTTTTATAGTCATTTGACTTGTATTTAATCTATCATTATTAAGGCAATAATCTTATCTTTGAATTTATATTATGTCAAAACAGAAAAGCGCTTTTTTTTGCCAAGAATGTGGTTACGAGGCCCCAAAATGGTTGGGTAAATGCCCATCATGTTCCTCATGGAATACCTTTGTAGAAGAAATTGTAGCTTCAGGCAAATCATCTATTTCTTTTTCAACAGATACTAGAAATGCAAAACCAACTTTAATTAACGAAATAGAAAATCTTGTAGAAAACAGGATGCAATTGGTTGATGTAGAATTAAATCGTGTTTTGGGAGGTGGACTGGTTAAAGGAGCACTTGTGTTAATTGGCGGAGAACCAGGAATTGGTAAATCAACCTTAATGTTACAAATGGCGATTCAAGAACCCTTAAATATCTTATATGTTTCGGGTGAAGAAAGTGAGCAGCAAATAAGAATGAGAGCGGAGCGCATTGGTATAAAAAATAATCACTGTCAATTACTCACAGAAACCAACTTGGTTAATATTTTGAATCATGCAAAAGCCTTGATGCCTGAAATGTTAATTATAGATTCCATTCAAACCTTGTTTTATTCCGCAATCGATAGTTCCCCTGGTAGTGTATCTCAAGTTCGAGAATGCACCGCACAGCTATTGCGTTTTGCAAAAGAAACTAATGTTCCAGTATTTTTAATTGGTCATATTACAAAAGATGGTTCCATTGCCGGACCTAAAGTATTAGAACATATGGTTGACGCTGTTCTTCAATTTGAAGGAGATCGCAATCATGTTTATAGGTTATTAAGGACTGTTAAAAATAGATTTGGTTCCACCAATGAACTTGGCATTTATGAAATGCAAGGTACAGGACTGCGCATGGTAGAAAATCCATCAGAAATTCTAATCAGCCATACCGAAGGGAATTTAAGCGGTATTGCCATTGCAACAACAATAGAAGGATTAAGGCCTTTACAGGTTGAGGTTCAAGCTTTGGTAAGTTCAGCTGCTTATGGAACTCCGCAAAGATCCTCAACTGGATTCGATGCTAAAAGATTGAACATGCTTCTTGCGGTTATGGAAAAAAGATGTGGTTTTAAATTGGCCTCAAAAGATGTCTTTTTAAATATTGCAGGTGGAATAAAAGTTGATGACCCAGCAGTAGATTTGGCAGTAACCATGGCCGTTCTTTCATCGAATGCTGATATTGCTATTCCAAGAGGAATTACTTTTGCTGCAGAGGTTGGATTGTCCGGTGAAGTTAGACCTGTAAATCGCGCAGAAATAAGGATCTTAGAAGCTCAAAAACTTGGTTATGAAGCCATATATATTTCAAAATTTAATAAGGGAATAAAAATTTCTGATTTTAAAATAAAAGTGATGCTTTGTGAAAAAATCGAAGATGTGGTTCGTAAAGTTTTTTCATAATTGAAGTAGAATAATATAATTTAATCCATGGCAAAATTAATTCTTGTTCCTACGCCAATCGGCAATTTAGATGATATCACCTTGCGTTCTATTAAAATTTTGGAAAAAGCAGAAGTGATTTTTGCTGAAGATACACGGGTAACCAGAAGATTATTGGATCATTTAGGTTTGAAGAATACTGTGATTTCATTTCACAGTCAAAACGAGCACCGACAATTGGATCAAGTGGTTAGAAAAATTCAAGAAGTAACTTATGCCGTTTTGGTTTCAGATGCAGGTACACCTGGAATTTCTGATCCAGGATTTTTATTGGTCAGAGCTTGCATACAAGAAGGGATTTCAATAGAATGTTTGCCTGGTCCTACAGCTTTTGTTCCAGCTTTGGTGGCCAGCGGATTGCCTTGTGATAAATTTGTATTTGAAGGGTTTTTGCCGCATAAAAAAGGAAGACAAACGAGATTGAAATTGTTGAGTGAAGAGTCTCGAACGATTGTTTTATATGAATCTCCTCATCGCTTATTGAAATGTCTTGCAGAATTAATTAGCTTCTTTGGGGGGGATAGGAAGGTTTGCGTTTGTCGAGAAATAACTAAATTTTATGAGGAATTTGCTCGAGGAACAGCTGAGGAAATATTGTTGCATTTTCAAAGTAAAGAAGTGAAAGGTGAAATAGTAATTATCGTTGATGGTAAAGAAGAAATTATCGTTAAAAGTAAATCCTATAAAGATAAAAAGCCGAAAGAAAAAAAGGAAATAACTTAAATAATAGCATTAATTTTACAACATGCAATTCAAGGATATTGTAGGTCAGGCAGACACCAAACACGACCTAATTCAATCATTTAAGTCCGACAAAATAAGTCACGCGCAATTATTTTTAGGGAAACCTGGATATGGAACGCTTGCCTTAGCACTTGCCTATTCTCAATATATATTTTGTGAAAACAAAAGTGATGATGACAGTTGCGGAGTTTGTATCTCCTGCAAGCAAATTTCTGAGTCTCAACATCCAGATTTACATTTTGTTTTTCCAGTAGTACAAGCTATAAGTAAAATTTCAAGTGCCTTACTTCCTGAATGGCGGACTCAATTAAAAGAATCAAGTTATTTTGATCTATTTCATTGGGTAAATATCATGGACAGTAAAGAAAGGTCTCCGATTATTAGCACAGAAGAAAGTAAAGAGATTATTAAAAAAATTAGCTTAAAATCATTTCAGGGCTCCTATAAAATTATGATTATTTGGAATGCTGAAGAAATGAATATGGATTGTTCTAATAAAATACTTAAAATATTAGAGGAACCACCTCCCAAAACTTTGTTCCTGCTCATTTGTGAAGATCAACAAAAACTTTTGCCTACGATTCAATCGCGCACACAAGTGATGCAAGTGCCTCGAATTGGAATTAATGAATTGTCCCAACATTTGGTGCATAATCATAATATTGATGCCACATCAGCGGGAACAATTGCTGCTTTTTCTGAAGGAGATTATATTATTGCGCAGGATTTAATTAAAGAGGAAGCGGGTGATAGTTCTTATCGAGAACAATTTGTAGCCCTTATGCGGGTGTCTTATAAAAAAGATGTTATTGGCATGTTAGATTGGGCTGAAAGTATTTCTAGTACTACCAAAGAACGCCAAAAACTATTTATTCTATATGCTTTGCATATGCTGCGTCAGAGTTTGGTGAATAATTACATTGGGAGTGAATCGCTGCACATTTCAACAGAAGAAGCTGCGTTTATCACTAATTTTTCGCCTTATATTTCCGGAAATAATATTCAATCGTTCTTGAACACTTTTGATGATGCCCATTATCATATTGAACGCAATGCAAATGCGAAAATTCTTTTCACTCAAATGAGTTTTCAGACCATGAGGTACATTCACCAAGCATAATTTTGTAACTTTACCTAAAAAAAGAATATGGGATGTGCTTCATGTGGAACGGATGGCGGAACGCCGAGAGGGTGTAAAAACAATGGTACATGCAGTTCTGGTGGTTGTAATAAACTAGAAGTTTACGATTGGTTGGCTAATGTTGCCTTACCTTCTGGTCAAAAACCCTATGATATTGTCGAAGTAAGATTCAAAAATTCACGCAAAAGTTTTTATAGAAATGCCTCCAATCTGCCTTTAAGTGTGGGAGATGTGGTGGTAGTAGAAACGGCTCCCGGATATGATATTGGTGTAGTTTCTGTTGTTGGTGAATTGGCAAGAATACAAGTTAAGAAAAAATCTCCAGGATTGAAACCTATGGAGACAAGAAAAATACAGCATATTGCGAAGCAAAATGAAATAGATAATTGGATAAAAGGTCGCTCTCTTGAAAAAGAAGCAATGTACGCTTCAAGAACTATGGCTATTGACTTGGGCTTAGCGATGAAGATTTCAGATGTGGAATATCAAGCAGATTTAACGAAAGTGACTTTCTACTACACTGCTGAAGGAAGAATAGATTTTAGACAATTAATTAAAGATTTAGCCGATAAGTTTAAAGTTAGAATAGAAATGAGACAAATTGGTTCTAGACAAGAATCATCTCGTTTAGGTGGCATTGGTT
>CANJQZ010000068.1 GCA_947476515.1 Flavobacteriales bacterium | reverse complement strand
TTTTTAATGTATTACAATGCCTACAGCGGAGCCGTTAGCCGTCAGGAAACCGTAAATGAAAAATGGAATAATGTGCAATCTGCTTACCAAAGAAGAGTTGATTTAATTCCTAATTTAGTAAATACCGTAAAAGGGGCTGCTAAAAATGAGAAAGACATCTTATTACAAGTTACACAAGCTAGATCTGGAATTGTCAATGCAAAGACACCTGAAGATTTAGAGATAATGGGCAAGAAAATCAATACTGCTATCAATATCATGTACGAAGCTTATCCGGAAATAAAGTCAACAGAAAACTTCAAAGGCTTACAAATACAATTAGAGGGTACTGAAAATAGAATTAATACCGAGCGCGACTATTACAACGAGGCTATTAAAGACTATAACACGCACATTCGTGGATTTTTTACCCGAATGTTTATCAACACGGAAGAATTTCCTCGTAAGGAAGGATTCAAAGCCAGTGCAGGAGCAGAAAACGCACCCTCTGTAGAATTTTAATAATGCAAGTATCAGAACTTAGCGCGGGACAAACCACAGAAATTCAGGAGGCCATCCGTTGTGCTGAAGAGCAGACTTCTGGTGAAATTCGGGTACACATTGATCAAAAATGTTCGGGTGATCCTATTAAGCGTGCCATTAAGGTTTTTAAAAAATTAAAAATGGATGCTACTGAGCAACGCAACGGTGTGCTTTTGTACCTATCGTTCAGCGACCGAAAACTAGCCATCATTGGAGATGAAGGGATTAACAAATTGGTGCCTGTTGATTTTTGGGACAGCACAAAAGAACAAATGATTCTTGATTTTAGAAATGCAGAATTCACCCAAGGCATTGTAAAAGCCATTGAAAGTGCTGGAAAACAATTGGGTCGTTATTTCCCTTTATTAGAAAATGATGAAAACGAATTGAGTAATGAAGTAACCTTTAATTGATGAGAAAACAATACCTTTTACTTCTATTACTCATCTTGATTATTGGACCATCATGGTCTCAAATCCCTTCTGCTCCCTACCCCCCAAGATTATACAACGACTTAGATCAACTTGATTTTCTGAGCCCGAGTGAATCCAATGAGTTGGAAAATAGATTGGTTCAATTCGAAAAAGAGACCTCCAACGAAATCGCGGTTATCGTCATTGATGATTTGAAGGGATATGATGTTTCAGATTACGCCATTAAAATTGGAGAAAAATGGAAAATTGGAAAAGAAAAAGAAGATAATGGGATTGTAATCCTAATAAAACCAACGGGAGGACAGGGAGAAAGAAAAACTTTTATTGCAGTTGGGCGCGGTTTAGAGAGTGTTATCCCAGACATCACAGCTCTAGAAATAATTGATCATGAGTTACTTCCAAGTTTTAAGAAGAAGCACTTTTTCGAAGGAATAACGCAAGCAGTCAATGTTTTAAGTGAACTTTCAAAAGGAGAATACAACCATAAAACTTATGCAAAATCAATACAGCGAGAAAAATTAATCTCTGGTATAATAACAGCCATTATTATACTTATCATCGTTATTGTAGTGCTAAGAAATGCCAAAAAGAATAAAGGCGTCACCATGGGTGGTGCTGGATTCTTCATGGGTGGATTTGGCGGCGGATTTGGTGGCGGACACAATAGTGGTGGCGGAGGTTTTGGTGGATTTGGAGGTGGCAGCTTCGGAGGTGGTGGCGCCGGTGGAAGTTGGTAGGATTATTTCAAAAAATCGTACACTTTAAAATGCAGAATTCGAAGCTGTAAACCCAGCTCACTTCCCAAAGGATTCATGGAGTATTGTTGTTTATAGATCCCTCGGTAATACGCCTCAAGCTTAACATTCCACGCTTTATGTCGTTTAGAAAATCCTGATCGCACATGATAGATTCCTAATCCCGCTTTATAGGATAAAAAACTATTTGAAATCTGATTGGGTTGTGGAATTTGGATAGCGGCTTCGGGAGCAAAGAACAATTCAATAACTTCTGCACGACAAGACCGCCCTACTTTTCGCTGATTTATTTTTAAAATTGGGATTCTAAATTGCAAGGCAAAACAGGCGTAATTTGTTTTAATACTGGAAGGTAATTGCGTTATTCGATCAGGAACGACCAGCGTCTGCTGCCTCCAACCCAATTCAGGTAAAATAATTTTAGCGTATTGTTTCGTAATTCCAAGCTGAGTAGCAGTCAAGGAATTATTACTTAATGACCAATTATATTGAGAATAGATTCCGAAATTCTGTTTCTTACGCAGGTATGCTTGCGCAGAAAACAAGTTCGGTAAAAGAAGTAAAATGAGGGAGGAAATATAACGATTCATAGCTACTTGTTTTCCAATAAACAAGCAAAGCTATTTTAGTTACATGCGTTCCACAATCATAGCTGAAGCACCACCACCTCCATTACAAATAGCAGCTCCACCAATTTTAGCATTGTTTTGTTCTAAAACATTTAACAGCGTTACAATAATTCTAGAACCTGAATTTCCAAGGGGATGTCCTAAAGCAACTGCACCTCCATTAACATCAACTTTTGCTGGATCCAAACCTAAAATTTTAGTGTTTGCAATTCCAACTACTGAAAATGCTTGATTCAATTCCCAAAAATCAACATCCGTTATGGCCATATTCATCTTAGCTAATGCTTTTGGTATAGCGAGAGACGGAGCAGTAGTGAACCATTCTGGTGCTTGTGCAGCATCTGCAAAAGAAATAATTTTACCGATTGGTTTCCATCCATTTTTTTCCACAGCTTCTTTTGATGCGAGCACCAAAGCAGAAGCACCATCGTTTAAGGTAGAGGCATTTGCAGCAGTAATCGTTCCTTCCTTATTAAATGCTGGACGCAATCCCGGGATTTTATCTAAAAATACATTAGAATATTCTTCATCCTTTGTCATTAAAATTGGATCTCCTTTGCGTTGAGGAACTGCCACTGGAACTACTTCATTAGAAAATTTACCATCTTCCCAAGCTTGTGCTGCTCTTTTATAAGATGTAATTGCAAAATTATCTTGATCCTCTCGGGTTATTTCATATTTTTCAGCACACAATTCCGCACAATTTCCCATAGGAACATTACTATAAACATCCAAAAGACCATCCTTAGTAATGCCATCCAACATTGAAATATTACCAAATTTATTTCCTGTCCTTCCTGCTAAATAATGAGGCGTTTGAGACATACTTTCCATTCCACCAGCGACAACCACATGATTATCACCTGTCATGATGGATTGAGCAGCCAACATGATAGACTTCATACCTGAAGCACACACCTTATTGATGGTAGTACAAGGAACATTCATTCCTAATCCAGCGCCTAAAGCAGCTTGTCTTGCAGGAGCTTGACCAACCCCAGCTTGGAGTACATTACCCATAAAAACTTCATCAATAAGCGTAGCTTCAACATTACCTTTTTCTAAGGCACCTTTTATAGCTGTTGAACCTAAACTTGTTGCAGAAATTGAGGACAATCCACCCATAAAAGAACCAATTGGTGTTCGAACTGCTGAAATGATATATACTTCTTTAGACATCTTTATAAATTTTTATTCTAGCGAAGTTATTAATTATTAATTGTTCTTTGCTCAAATAGGTGAAAATATTAACGCCTTTTAATCGAAGTTTTGTACTTTTGGAATCATGTCAATAAACGCAGCCTATTCACTTTGGTTTTTAATACCTTGCTTGCTTATTGCTGCCGCAGCGTCTTATTTTCTCTATGCCAAGGATTCCTGGTTTTCGCAGCAAATTAAAGTGATTCGCTATGCTTTGCGTGGACTAAGATTTTTCTCTGTATTTCTATTATTGCTCTTATTAATTGGAATCATTTATCAACAAACCAATTACAAAGAAGAAAAGCCTGTTATCATTACTTTAATTGACAATTCATCTTCTATGGTGAGTTTTAAGGATAGCGCTTCTGTGAAACAAAATACTAAAAAACTAGAAGCATCTTTAAAGGAAAAATTTGGGGACGCTTATCAACTTGATTTTTATACGATAGGAAGCAAGTTTAAAGTAAAATCAAACTTAAACTTCAAAGAATCATCAAGCGCCTTAGATTTAGGATTTGAAAGTATTTGCAATCAATATTTTAATCGAAATATTGGTGCGGTGCTTTTTGTATCCGATGGAAATTATAACATTGGAGAAAATCCTTTATATGCAGCAGAGAAATTAAAACTCTGTCCAATTTTCACATTAGGAGCTGGAGATACGGTGCCAAGAAAAGACCAATTAATAAAAAACACTGTTTACAACGACCTTGTTTTTCTTAAAAGTCAATTCCCTCTTGAAATAGATATTGAATCCAATAGAATTCAGAATAAAAATGCTGTTTTAAGTGTTTGGCATAATGGAAAAAAAATAGGGAGTCAAACCGTTAATTATGATCAAAACAAACATCAATTCCACCAATTTACCTTTCTAATCGATGCGAATACTTCAGGATTTCAAGCCTACCAAATAAAATTAAGTCAGATCGAAGGAGAGCAGAATTTTAAAAACAATCTACAAACCATTTATGTAGATGTCATCGACAGTAGAAGCAAATTGTTATTTCTTTCTTCAGCGCCCCATCCAGACATTTCAGCTATGCGATCTGCTTTATCAGAAAATGAAAATCTCACCGCTGAATATCAAAACATTAACGAATTCAAAATTGGCGACTCGAGACCTGATCTTGTAGTTTGGCATGAACCTGGGGTTGGTTATAATGAAAAAATTCAAAATTATTTAACCGAAAAGAAGATACCCACTTTATACATTCTTGGACCTAATACCAACGCCAACATAAGTAATAAGTTAAAAGTAATTTCAATTAATAATTCGAAAAATCAAAATGATGAAATCAGAGGAAGTTTCAATTCAGGCTTCAGCACCTTTGAATTGAGTGATCGCTGTAAAGAAGCCATAGGATATTACCCGCCATTAACTTCAAAATTCGGATCTGTTTCACCTTTAAACATGACTTCAGTCCTGATCAATCAACGCGTTGGAACGATCACCAAGAAAGATCCTTTATTTTATTTTGGAAGGAATCAAGATCAAGCCTTCGGCGTAATCTATGGAGAAGGTATTTGGCGATGGAAATTAAATGATTTTACCAGAAATGCCAACCATGAGAATTTTAATGAACTCATCAATAAATCAATCAATTTTCTTCTTATTAAACAGCAAGGAGAAGGATTGAGTATTTCCTTTGAGAAACGATTGAATAAGGAAGATCAAGTAATCTTTAACGCTTCCTTTTACAATGCAGCTTTAATGCCCATCACACAACCTGAAATTCAATTACAATTAAAAAGCAATAAAGGAAAAATATTTAAAGCGCAATTTGGTGCTTCAGGCACAAGTTACAAAGCAAATTTAGGTAAATTGAGTCCCGGCAAATATGAATGGTCAGCAAGAACAACTTTCCAAGGAAAGACTTACAAAAAATCCGGATACTTTGTAATTGAAGACATTTCATTAGAACAAAATAATGCCTTTGCCAATCACAACACCTTAAAACAACTCTCCAATAGTTCAGGTGGCAAATACAGACCTTTAAGTGCTTATCAAAAAAGTTTAACAGAAATCTTAAATCGCGATGACATTGCGACAATTGAATATCAGGAACATGTTTTCATCGACTTGATTGATTTAAAATTACTTTTTTTACTGCTTTTAGTTGCCTTAGGAGCAGAATGGTTTATCAGAAGATATTATGGACATTATTAAGAAAAATATGAAAAAGAATTGTGTAATATTATTTTTATTTCTTCTAGGTCAAGGAATTTCAATAGCTCAAAACAATAGAGGAATCGCTTTCTATAATGTGGAAAATCTTTTCGACACCATTGACGGAAGCAATGACGACGCTGAATTTTTACCTGAGGGAAAAAATAATTGGAACAGTCAAAAGTATTTCGAAAAACTGCAACACATTCGACAAGTATTAAATAGCATGGGTAAACCGCTAGTGGTTGGATTTAGTGAAATAGAAAACGCAAGTGTAGTCCGTGAGATAATCAAAACAGATGATTTTAGTTCCTATGGATTGGTTCATTTTGAAAGTCCGGACGCTAGAGGAATAGATGTTGCCTTGATATACGATAGTACTAAATTGAAATTACTTCAATCAGGAAACATTAGATTTATTTTACCTGGAGAAACAAAGGCAACAACTAGAGATATTATTTGGGCTCAATACCAACATAAGAAAACTAGTTTTTATGTAATGGTTAATCATTGGCCAAGTCGCCGCGGGGGTGCTGATGATAGTGAAATTAAAAGAATAAAGGCAGCTGAAATTGGAGCACATTTTATAGATTCTTTACTTCAAAAAGATCCTAAAACAAAAATTGTATTTTTAGGCGATTTAAATGATCACCCAACAGACAAAGCACCTCAAATTATTGAGAAATTACTAACACCTTTAATTACCCCAAAAAGCGGAGCCTTTGGAGGGTCCTATAACTACAACAATGAATGGGGCGTTTTGGATCATATATATGTTTCCAAAGGTATGCTAGAAGGTCATTTTAAAACAAATATTTCCGCTGGAAGCATACATTCTTTTCCTTACTTAATTGAAGAATATAAAGGAAACAAAGTGCCCTTTAGAACCTATGGAGGAACTAAATATTTAGGCGGATATTCTGATCACTTTCCTGTTTCTATTTCTATCTATAAGTAGATTTAAAAAGGATTTTGTAAATTAGAGTCCACATTACCCACTATTTAGCAACCTAAAGCATACTTTTTCGTAGTAACTTTAGAGTAATTAACACTGACGGACTTTTGATATATAAGATTAACATTAATTCAAAAAATTTACGACTTCTATTCGTATCGTATTGTGTTATCTTTATTTCTTCTAATTTCGTTTTCTCCCAAATAGTTTCCCCTTTTAACATTCGATATCAAGTGAATCAAAAAGGCGGGATAAAATTCTTATCCAATGTTTCTGTATCCTGTGGATCGGGAACAAATAATTGTGCAACAGCACAACAGCAGCAACCACCATCAGGCACTTATTCTAACGGAGCTTTTGCTATGTCCTATTTAGATGTAGATAATGATGCAAGTACCTTTTGCTCCAGTAGTGATAGTTTGACTTTACCCAATTGTAGTGAGATTTTATGGGCAGGTTTGTATTGGGGAGCTCGGATCTCTAGTAATACTACAAATTATGCTTCACGCAGTCAAATTAAAGTTAAAACGGGTACAGGAGCTTATCAAAGTTTCACAGCAGATCAAACCTTAGATGTCCCAACCATAAATGGCTCATCGTGGTCACACCCTAGTTATTTTTGTTTTAAAAACATTACTTCAACGGTAACATCTGCAGGAATAAATGCTAGATTTTCAGTTGCCAATTTAGTTACCGAACCAGGATCAAATAGATGGGGCGGGTGGACCATTGTAATTGTTTATAAAAATGTTTTACAATCCATGAGAAACTTAACTGTCTTTGATGGTTTCGCCAATGTAAGTACAGGAAACACGGTGGACATTCCTATTAGTGGATTTACCACTCCACTTTCGGGACCTGTAAATCTAGAATTGGGTGTCATCGGATATGATGGTGACCGAGATTCACAAGGAGACCAATTATTATTCAAAGGAGCAGCAGCATTTGTAAATGTTTCAGATGCTATTCACTCATCCACCAATTTTTTCAATAGTACTTTATCTGATAATGGCGTTCTGACACCCTATCGAATCCCCAGTTATAACAACAGCTTAGGATATGACGCTGGTATATTTTATCCAAATAATGCCGCACTAAATTACATCGGAAATAATGCAAGTACAGCAACGATTAGAGTTACCACCTCTTCTGAGAATATATTAGCGCGTGCCTTTACTTCTGCCATTGATATATATGAACCTGATTTACGCGCCACCGTTTATGTGCAAGATTTAAATGGTGGACAAGTAGTTCCCAATGATATTTTAGAATATACTGTAGTAGGAAAGAATATTGGATCTGATGTTTCCTTGAATACCTTTATGACGGATACTTTAGATATTCGAACCAATTACATTCCTAATTCCATTGTTTATGTGAACGGACCATTCGCCGGAACTAAGACCGACGGTTACGGAGACGATCAAGCAGAGTATGATCCAATAAATAGAGTTGTGATTACCAGGGTGAATACAGGTGCCAATACACTCAATGGTGGATTAATGAACAATTCACCCAATGGAGCAGACAGTGCCGTTGTTAAATTTAGGGTATTGGTTGCAAATGATTGCTTAATCCTAGCCTGTGATAGTACTTTAGAAAATAAAGGATACATATTTGGTACAGGAAGTATTTCTAGTAATTTTTATTCTAATAATGGAACCTCCGATGTTTATGATGCAAATGGTTGCCCAACCAACAATAATAATTTACTTACCATACATGCTGCCACTTGTCCAGATGTTTCCATTTCTCATAATTCCCCTTTATGTATTGGTGACACTTTGCAATTCTCCATGTTAAATTCCACTTATGCCTCCTATCTCTGGACTGGCCCAAATGGATTTACTTCAACATTAGCGACTCCATCGATTAATAATATTACTGCTGCGAATGCAGGAGTTTATCATTTAACAGTAACTTTTAATGGAAGCAGTTGCACATTTATTAATTTGATGGATACTGTTGTTATTCATCCAAATCCTACCATCACCTTACTCAATCTTACTAATATTTCTTGTTTTAACGCTAATAATGGTTCTATAAGTATTGCAGCAAACAGTACCGCTCCTTATACCTATACTTGGTCTAATTTTAATACGACAAGTCTAAATACAAATTTGAGTCCCGGGAACTATACCTTAACCGCACAAGATGTTTTTACTTGTTACAAGAC
>CANJQZ010000067.1 GCA_947476515.1 Flavobacteriales bacterium | reverse complement strand
AACTTCTGTAAAAAAAGGCAAAAAAAAACCTCCACGAATGGAGGTTCAAAAATCGTATTGAATTAACTTAATACTTCTTTCACTAAATCTGCAGCTTCTTGTAATTGAACTGCTGAATGCACATTCAATCCAGAATCATCAATAATCTTTTTAGCTTCAATAGCATTGGTTCCTTGTAAGCGAACTATAATCGGAACTGGTATTTCACCAATATTTTTATATGCATCTACTATACCTTGAGCAACGCGATCACAACGCACTATTCCACCAAAGATATTAATCAAAATTGCCTTTACATTTGGATCTTTAAGTATGATATGGAATGCTTTTTCAACGCGTTCTGCGTTAGCTGTACCTCCAACATCTAGGAAATTCGCTGGATTTCCACCAGACAACTTAATGATATCCATGGTAGCCATTGCCAAACCGGCACCGTTTACCATACAACCCACATTTCCATCTAATTTCACAAAATTCAATCCCGCTTCATCAGCTTCAACTTCCGTTGGATCTTCCTCTGTTTTATCGCGCATTGCAGCATAATCAGGATGACGGAATAAACCATTTCCATCTAAAGTAACTTTAGCATCTACGGCAATAATTTTATTATCTGAAGTTTTGAATAAAGGATTAATTTCAAACATTGCAGCATCAATTCCCTCGTAAGCTTTGTATAAAGAAGAAACAAATTTGATCATTCCTTTAAAAGCCTCACCTGACAATCCTAGGTTAAAAGCAATTTTTCTAGCTTGAAAACCTTGAAGTCCAACACGAGGATCGATAAATTCTCTATGTAATTTCTCAGGAGTATGTTCCGCAACATGTTCAATATCCATTCCACCTTCTGTAGAATAAACAATCACATTTCTTCCTTTCTCTCTATCCAAAAGAACGGACATATAAAATTCTTGGGTTTCTGATTCACCAGGATAATAAACATCTTGAGCGATCAAAACCTTATTTACTAATTTTCCTTTACCATTAGTTTGAAGCGTGGTTAAATGTCCACCTAAAATTCCACGAACTTTCTCTTCTACTTGGTCAATTCCTTTAGCAATAACAACACCATGAGAACCAGTTTCTTCAACAGTTCCTTTTCCGCGGCCACCAGCATGGATTTGTGCTTTAACTACATACCAACTTGTACCCGTTTTTGCTGTTAGCTCTTTTGCTGCATTAACAGCATCTTCAATTTTTTCAACGACAATTCCTTCTTGTACAGCTACACCGTAACTTTTTAAGATTTCCTTTCCTTGATATTCATGTAAATTCATAGTTCAAAATTTGCTGCGTAAAAGTAATTTAATTTTGTAAGTTGCCCGCTTTTTTATTTTAAGATTGTAATTTATTTTTCCAAGAGCTACTAATTTCCCTTGAAGCAAATTCCTTTTCTTTGAAAGCCTTAATATCACTCCATATCTGATCAATAGCCTGATTTAAAGCCCAATGTTCCTCTTCCATTGCATTTTTTATTACCGATGGATCACTAAAATAGTCTTTAACGAAATTGGTGTCAAAATCTCCTGAAACAAAAGCAGAATGCTTGAGTACAAACTTTCCAAAATCAAGTGTAGTTTTTACACCTGAAATCTCATAATCATCAATTGCTTCAATACATCTTGCAATGGCATCTTTTCTGGTTTTTCCCCAAACGACCAACTTAGCAATCATTGGATCATAATAAATTGGAATTTCCATACCTTCTACAAAAGCATCATCAACACGGACACTTTTACCAGTAGGAATACGATAGCGCTCTAGTGTTCCAATATCTGGTGTAAAGCCATTTAAAGAATCTTCGGCATAAACACGGATTTCAATGGCATGACCATTACAAACTATTTCTTCTTGTTTCTTAGGTAATTGTTCACCTCTAGCAACACGAATCTGCCATTCTACCAAGTCCAATCCTGTAATTTCTTCGGTTACTGGATGTTCCACTTGAAGTCTCGTATTCATTTCTAAGAAATAAAATTTGAGATCAGCATCCAATAAAAACTCAACAGTACCTGCACCTTCATAGTTACATGCTTTACAAACAGCAACTGCTGCTTCTCCCATTTCTTTTCTCAAAGCTTCTGTCAGTACTGCACTTGGAGCTTCTTCTATAACCTTTTGATGACGGCGTTGAATAGAACATTCTCTTTCGAATAGATACACTGCATTTCCTAATTGATCTGCAAAAACCTGAATTTCAATGTGTCGTGGTTTGGTAACAAATTTCTCAATGAAAACTGCATCATCTCCAAAAGAAGATCTTGCTTCACTTTGAGCCAATTTCATTTGACTTTCAAATTCCTCATTATTTTCGACGAGACGCATCCCCTTTCCACCTCCACCTGCTGAAGCTTTAATTAAAATCGGATACCCTACAAGAGCAGCAACTTTTTTAGCTTCCTCAACATCAGAAATCGCCTCATCCACTCCAGGAACTAAAGGGACATTAAAAGCTTTTACTGCTTGTTTGGCACTCAACTTATCCCCCATCAACTCCATAGATTCAGGAGAAGGACCAATTAATTTTAATCCAGCGGCTTTAACTTTTCTAGCAAAACTTGCATTTTCAGACAAGAAACCATAACCAGGATGAATTCCATCTACCCCTAAAGCCTTACAATGTTCTAAAATTAAATCTTGCTTTAAATAACTGTCAGATGAAGGACTTGAACCCACATAGACAGCTTCATCTGCTTCTAAGACATGAGGAGCATGTTGATCAGCATCACTATAAATTGCAACACTTTGAATATTCATTTTTCTAAGAGTTCTTATCACCCTTCTAGCGATTTCACCGCGATTTGCAATTAAAACTTTTTTCATTTTCTTTCTTTACTTTTTACTTGAGGAACCGTACTATCTTTAACTCCAATCATGGGTACCTTGGTTTGTTTTTTCTTTTTCTTATTTTGGACAAATTTATTTTCTTTTTGCCTAAAAACATCTAAAAATGATTGCCAAAGAACAAAATCTCTACTCGAATTAAAATCTTCGTGGTAGGACAGACCAGCACCTTGAGTAAAAGGACCAGCATTTTCTTTTACTGTATTATTATTCGATTGATTGAAAGCATTTACTCTAAAAGTACCGTTTTTGTTTACTAAATACTCCAGGTTTACATCTCCAACAAAAGCCCCGTTAGATTGTCCAGCTAAGGCAGCACTTTCGACGCCAAAACTTCCTGTTACGATTAATCTATCATCTAAAAAGTTCTTTTGAACAGATGCTAATGCATTATTTTCTCCAAGATCTACATTAACCTTATAATCTTTAGATAGTTGTCCTAGAAGAACATTAATTTGAGACTCTACCAAATCAAGCGCTGCTGAGCCACTTGCAGAAACCGTTCCTTTTAATGGCTGGAATTTTTTTACTAATAATAAAGAAAAGAACTGTCTATTTAATTCATCATTTTCTGCATTAACCTTGGTAATCAAAGCCTTTCCTGTTTCCGGTGCTTTTGGTGCTTGAATTTCAAATTGAATAGTAGGTTTTAAAAGTGTTTCTCTTAATTTTAAAAGACAAACTATATCTTGATTGAGTAAAGATTTATCTTCCTGTTCAGGACTTAGTTCTAGAATACTTACTTTTTTGATTGTAAAAGCTGTATTCAACTCAATATTAGCATTATAAATATCTCCAGACCATTCAATTTTTGAACCATCTAAAATGTCGAATTTTTGCTTGATGGGACCCATGGCAAAATTATAATTACTTCCTTTGGTCAGCGTATATTTTCCTTCTAAGAACATATTATTATAGGCATCAAATTTAAAATCAATATCACCAGAACCATAAGCAAGAATCTCATCACCCAACTGCTCATTGAACACAATTTTCAATTTGGCCTCTGGTGTAATTTTAAATTTCATATCAAGATTAACACCAGTAAAATCGATTTTCTCTTTAAGTTTTGCTAATGGATCAGTTTTGCTTACAAATTGAATAAAGTTTTCCTCCTCATCTAAATCTGACGCCCCATACATTGGGAAAGTAATTAAAGTTCCTGTTTTCGTTTCTACATCTACAGTTACATCCATTTTACTGTTGTAACCAGAAATATTTGCGGTTCCTCTAGCATAAGCTTTTCCGTAGTAATAGTCGCCTTGCTTATAGGTAGTTTTCATTACTAAGAAGCGCTCCAAAGGAAGATTCCTATACGGTGCTTGAGGATCTCGTTTGGAGATATCGTCTTCGAAATTGAAGTTCATGTTATAATCCCATTTATCAAAGTTCTTATGATAAATTTGACCAACCAAGGACGCTGTGTTTCCGTCTTCATCTTTAACTGGAAGATTGTTAATATAGAAAGCATCTTCAACCACTTCCACTTCTCCATTTAAGGTGTACCGAACCCCTAATAATTCAATGTTAGCTACAGCATTTTGCAGCTTTAATTTTCCTGAAAGCAGAGGGTGGTCAGGTGAACCCTTGACCACTATTTTTCCATTAATCTTTCCTTCTATACCCTTTACCACTTCTGGATCCATAAAGGCATTGGTAAATTTGAGATCAGTGTTTTTGAATAAAAGAGCAAATTCTAAATTATCTTTTTCTCTTTCTAAATAATAAAATCCCTGAAAGTCAAGAGTCTTTTGATTTTTATATTCTAAATTTCCATCCAATCTAATACGATGTTGCTTAGCAAAATAATCTAAATTAAAAGCAACATTTCCCACCTCTTCTCCATCAATGTATAATTTTTCTACAATTGCATCTCCAGAATAGCCTAAATTTTCATATGGATTTGTAATGTTTGCAAAACCAGAAAAATTTCCTGCTAACCTAACATCAAGCTTTAACATAGTACTGAGTTCCTCTAAATTAATTTGTCTCAGATCGAGGCGCAATTGGTCAGATTCATTTTTAGACAAACAGCCATCAATAGAGATTACTTGATTCCCCCTATTGATTCGAAGCTTTTGAACACTTATATCCTCTGAAGTATAGGTAATATAAGATGCATCATCGATATTCCATTTGATGTCATTTATTGAAATAAAGGAAGGCTTCAATTTAAAATCCAGATGATCATTTTCAAGAATAAAGGTTTGCCATGAAAGTTTAGAATAATTGGACGAATTAGGATCCCAACTAAGTTCTGACTCTAAATCACCTTTACTTCCTTGACTTAGAAAATGTAAATTCGAAAAAGACAAAGAGTCGGAAAAATTGAACTTATTCACACTGTAAACTGCTAGAATACCAGAATAATCTACCTTTTGATCTAAATTTATCCCTTCAAATACCATTGAGTCAAAAATGATTTTATTGGCTTGTAAATTTAATTCCAAGGTATTCCTTTTTGAATCAAACGAACCCTTGACGGTAGTACCAGATTCAATCGACAATTCCGGTAAAAATATAGGGAGAAAAGCAGATAAATCTTTGGTCACTATAGAATAAGTAAACTTATTTTGAACTTTAGCATTTGACAAGGAGAGATTAGCGCCTGCTGTAGGAAATATTTTAGCTAATTCATACATAAAATCTTGACCAACAGTACTTGGATTTACTTTACCATCGATATGAATATTGCCAAGAGAACTTTCAATGTCAAGCATATCAGAAGCTTTACCTCTATCTATAATTATATTGGCATAAGGTACTTTTAAATCCCTACCTGATTCTCTATAATTCAAATTATTAAGTTGAATAGACCCAGACATCTCTGAAAGATTAAAACTTTTGGCATTTACCGTTATTGATGCTTTCAAACTTGTTTCTTGAACACTAGTAAATCCTAAAGCACCTAAAAAACATTTGTTTATATCCATATCAAAAGAATAGGAAGGAAAATCTCCATAATTTATTTTTCCATTGATGGATACATCTAAGTTTTTATCTTGAACATCAATAATTCCGTTAAAAGATTCCTCTTTTAATTGAGCATTTTTTATTTTAATAAAGGAGTATTTATAATCCAACAAATCAGTATTGGTAAGCAGTGCATTAATTTCATTTATTTCCGGACCACCCTTAGACCAAGTGAAGTTTTTAAAAGAAATGGCACCATTTACAGTGCCAATATCTTTAAGATCAATTAATTTTCCAAGATCAAAATTTAGCAATTGAAAAGCTGTAGTATCGGACTTAAAAGGATGAGAATTAAAACCATCTTCCCATTGATCAATACTATACATTTGAGCTATTTGCAATTCGCCAATCGAGGTGCTGATTTTACTTTTCCCAATCCACCATTTTCCATTAACACCATTCGCATTAAAATTATTTAAATAAACAGTTCCAAGCGCACTAACTTCACTTCCCAAAAAAAGTTGCTTATTGGGATAAGGCAAGTAAAATTGTTGCAATTCAGATATATCTATCTTAGCAAAACGAATATGTTCTTTAAAATCATAAGCACTAAAATCACTAAAATCAGGCAATTCCAAATCTGCAATTATTTTAGTGTTCTGTTTATAATTCAATTCGATATCCCTTAATATCAAATGATTAAGGGTGTTTCCAGCATTTCCTTTGATTTTAATTCTATCTCGCATTCCCTCCATTTCTGGAGCAAAAATGGCAATATCAGAAAGCAAAACGCTACTTGGATTTAATTGAATATCCCAAATAACCTTATTTAAGAAATCATCAATATCCCTCCTGTTTTTCCAAGAAACACCTATTTTTTTTGCATCCAACCGAGATCCATTTAAAGCAATTTTCACTGAATTAAGTACCACTGAATTGTCATGAATGGTTAATAATCCCTCAAATCTTTTTAGATTTAAACCTGCAGCATGTTCCTTTAATTTCAATTCAGTAATCCGTAAACTAGTTTTCGCTTTTCGATAAAGGACATCTTCTATTTTCAAGTTTAATTGCGCAATATCTAGGTGATTTACATCGAAACCAAAGCCTCCAGGAAGAGAAGCATAATTATGATATTTTACGCGCATTTCTTTCAATGCAACGGTCTTAATATCAATATCAAAAGGATCATTTTTACTTGATGGTTGATCACTTGAAAAATAATCTATCAAAAACTGAAAATTATAATCTCGATTATTTTTGGTATTGTGAACATTTGCAAAACCATTTTGAACAGAAATTTCACTTATTTTAATTTTATTTCTCCAATATTTTATTTTGTCAACATGCACCCTAATAGAAGTAACACTCAATAAAGTATCATGTTTTAAATCTCTTATTAAGACCCCATCTAAAGCCAATTCATCGAAGAAAATAATATCAACTGAACTTACACGCACCGTTGTATTTAATTCATTAGATAGATAGTCAGTTGCTCTATCGGCTAAGAAAGATTGAAATTTCTCACTTCGAATACCAAAAAGGAAAAGAATCAATAAAATCAAAACCCATTCCAAGGAAATTCCAATGATTCGGCCTATAATTTTGACTATTTTTACCATTCTTAAACAAATTTAAGCATTTGAAAACTAAACAAGCAATAGTTTTAGGTATTGAGTCATCCTGTGACGACACTTCGGCTGCCATTTTATGTGGAAACAAGATTCTTGCCAATGTAGTAGCTTCGCAGGATGTGCATATTTTATATGGAGGAGTTGTACCAGAATTAGCCAGTAGATCTCATCAAGAAAATATTGTTCCAGTAGTCCAAGAAGCCTTAAAAAAATCTAATATTGACGCCTCATCAATAGACGCAATTGCCTTTACACAAGGGCCAGGATTAATGGGTTCCCTTGTTGTTGGAGTTTCATTTGCCAAAGCACTTGCACTTGCATTAGACATTCCTTTGATTCCTGTTCATCATATGAAAGCACATATTTTAGCTCATTTTATTGAAGATGCACAAAATTCGGCTCCCACATTTCCTTTTTTATGTCTAACCGTTTCTGGTGGACATACACAAATTGTTCAGGTGAACAGTGCGAGTGAAATGACTATTTTAGGAAAGACCATTGATGATGCAGCAGGAGAAGCATTTGACAAAGCAGCGAAGATGTTGGGTTTGCCCTATCCCGGGGGACCACTTATTGACCAACACGCAAAAAATGGCAACCCTTTAGCGCATAATTTTTCGAAACCTAAAATTGCAGGATTAGACTTTAGTTTTAGCGGATTAAAAACATCCATTTTATATTATTTAAGAGATCAAAAAATTAAAGATCAAGATTTTATTGAAAAGAACTTAGCCGACTTATGTGCCTCCATTCAATACACTATTGTAAGTATTTTAATTTCAAAATTAAAACAAGCTAGTAAAGACACTGGAATTAAACAGATCGCAATAGCAGGTGGAGTTTCTGCAAATTCAGAATTGAGACAAGCTTTATTATCTTGGGCAGACAAGGATGCAGTAAAGGTATATATACCCAAATTCGAATATTGCACAGATAATGCAGCAATGATTGCTATTACAGGAAAATTCTTATTCGAAGAAGGGAAAGCAATAATAGGAAGCGCTACCATTTCAGCTGACCCACGCTTGGCTTGGAAATAATAAATTAAAATTTAACTTAATTTATAGTTTTTCTAATTTCAATTTTGTAAATTAGGAAACAAATTCAAGCGCTATGACAGAAGAAATATGCATGATAGAGAAAGAAGCAATCACTGCTTGTACCTTTAAGCGAGAGATGAAGTCTAAGCAACATCCTGAATTGTTGTCGCAAATCAAGGACGCTACCATACTTGGGAATTCACATCATTCTAAAGTTTCTATAATTTTTCAAGATGATGATGGAATTAAGCGGGTTGACACAACAATTTGGGCAGCAGGAACAAAATTTATCTGTCTAAAAGGAGGAGTATGGGTGCCAATTAATCGATTAATTGAAATTAAACTTTAATTTTGATGCATGAAGGTTAGATTAACACTTACACTGCTATCCATTTTTTTAAGAATTGTTGTT
>CANJQZ010000066.1 GCA_947476515.1 Flavobacteriales bacterium | reverse complement strand
TGTGGATTTCCACATGCTACATTGGCATCCCATCCAGTTCCTTCATTAGCTCCATTCGATTTGAATCTAACCGTTAAACATCCGGTGGGGTTGTTTTGAAAAGACGCTTGAACAAACATTCCATTTGGATTGGTAACAGAATTGTATGCACCAATTAAAGGAGAGGTAATTGACGGACCATCATAGATGTATAAAGTATCTGTCGGATGAATGTTAAAGGTGAATCCGATATTCGTCGCAAACGCAATTGACACTTTAGAACCTTGTGTCAAATCTGGACAAAATACAACGATTTCATTCATGTTAGGAAGATAATTACCAACCCCATCTGTAAAGTTAGTACCACCCGCTGGCGGCACAATTCCAGAGCAATTTAGGGGAGCAAGTTGCGGATAATCTGGACCTGTAAGCGTTAACTGAGAAAATCCAATTGCACTTATACAAATGGAAAAAAAGAAAAGTACTAATTTATTCATGAGAGGAAGATTTTGATAATTCTAATTTCAATGTATTTGATGACTTAACTATTAAAAGTTTGTTTTGACCTACTATACGAAAATATTGAGATCTGTCTGTAATTTTAATTCCAAAATCGGTAAATAATAATTTTGTATTTGCATCAACAGGAAGTTCCAGTCTCAATTCAGGAAACATACTTACATCTTTATCTTTGGGTTGATCGATAATATAAGTGCCATTACTTAATGCATAAGCTAGAATTTCGTATTCCAGTGGAGTTTGTTTAATCGCATTCAACTCCGCTTTTGAGTAGGAATTTAACAAGATTTTATCATCTATTTTTTGTTTTTGACCGTAGCTAAAGTTGGCTAATGTACAAATGCCTATTAAGGCAAGGAGTAAAAATTTCTTCATGTTATTACAGTTATTTTAAAACTATTCAACTCGTTTGATTGGTATAAAATTAATATAAAAATAAAGGTCAAGCAATGTTTTAAGTAAAAAACCGAAACCCTTCCTCTAAATTTACAAATTCATTGACGCGCAGGATGGTTGAAAAGTTGCACTTATTGTTGATGAATTTTGAAGTTCACCTATTTGAATTAAACTTAGATTTGTAAAGTAAAAAAAAAGTCTAAAAATGAATAAAGATTTACTTAAAAATACGGCATCACAAGTGCGCAGAGATATATTAAGAATGGTACATGCTGTTAATTCTGGGCATCCTGGAGGTTCATTAGGCTGTGCTGATTTTCTAAGCTATTTGTACTTTGAACAAATGGATTATGATTCAAAAAATTTCACCATGGATGGTATAGGTGAGGATATTTTTTACCTTTCTAACGGACATATTTCTCCAGTTTGGTACAGTGTTTTAGCCCATTCAGGTTATTTTCCTGTAAGTGAACTAGGGACCTTTAGAAAATTATCCAGCAGACTTCAAGGACATCCTTCAACAGACAAAAAATTACCTGGAATAAGAATGGCATCAGGTTCTCTTGGTCAAGGATTGTCCGTTGCATTAGGAACAGCTGCCTCAAAAAAGTTAAATAATGATCCAAAATTGGTGTTTACACTTCATGGAGACGGCGAATTACAAGAAGGACAAATTTGGGAAGCAGCCATGTATGCAAGTGCCAATAAAGTAGACAACATCATTTCTACGATTGACTTTAATGGTCGTCAAATTGATGGGGATACCGAGCAAGTTTTATCTCTTGGTGACTTAGGCGCAAAATGGCAAGCTTTTGGATGGGATGTTCTAAAAATGAATGGCCATGATTTTGATGAAATTCATGCAACCTTGCAAAAAGCGGTATCTATGACTGGGAAAGGTAAGCCAATTGTAATCATTATGCAAACCGAAATGGGTCAAGGTGTTGACTTTATGATGGGTTCACATAAATGGCATGGCGTCGCACCAAATGATCAACAATTAGAGCTTGCATTAAATCAATTGCCTTCAACAATCGGAGATTATTAATGAAATATTGCTTCTTTATTCTTCTTTTTGTTCCTCTGTTTTTGTTCTCACAACAAACAAGAACAACTCGAATTCTATTTATTTTGGATGCGTCCAATAGTATGAATTCAACTTGGGATAAACAAACAAGGATGGAAGCAGCGAAAGAGGTTATAATCAAATCAATTGAACAATTAAGGGATGTTCCAAATCTTGATGTAGCACTTAGAGTATATGGCCATCAAACACCCATAACGAATGATACTCAGGATTGTCAAGATACTAAACTTGAAGTTCCTTTTGGCCCCAATAATATTGATGCCATTAAAAACAAGGTCCGTTCTATTCAAGCTAAAGGCGCTACCCCGATTGCAAGATCTTTAGAAGCAGCTGCTGCTGATTTCCCCGATTCAATTGCGAAAAATATTATTATTCTCATAACGGATGGATTAGAATCATGTGATAATGATCCCTGTGTAATTGCAAAAAAACTAAAAGAAAAAGGTGTAAAAGTTACTCCCTTTGTCATTGGCCTTGGGATGGATTTGTCATATTTAGAAAAATTTGCATGTATTGGGACCTATTCTGACGCAGAAAACAAAGAGTCTTTTAATAAAGTACTTACCAATATTTTAACAAAGGTATTAGTCAATACTACCGTTCAAATCAATTTAAATGACCTGTTAAAAAAGCCTACTGAAACCAATGTAAGTATGAATTTGTATGAGGCTGGCACAAATAATTTAAAGTACACCTTCGTCCATACCATCAATCGATATGGAAATCCCGACACACTCATTTTAGATCCTGCCTTTAAATATGATTTAGTGGTTCATACTATTCCGAAAATCACAAAATCAAATATTAGCATCGTCAAACACATGCATAATACTATTAATATTGATGCCCCACAAGGTTATTTAAAATTTACTAATCCTAAATTATCTTCACAAAATGGAGTGCTAATGAGGGTAATGGAAAAAGATAAGCCGCAGACCATCAACACACAAGTTTTTAATAGAATGGATAAATATCTAATTGGAATATATGATGTTGAAATTTTAACGCTTCCTAGAATTTTAAAAAGAATTGAAATAACGCAAGGAAAACTAAGCACAATTGACATTGAAGCTGCTGGAAGTTTAGAATATAGTTTTCAGAAACTAATGATTGGACAATTATTCATTGACAATTTAAATGGAAAAAGAGAATGGTTATGTAATCTAGATGAATCCTCTCTAAAAGGAAAATTGTTATTGCAGCCAGGTAATTATGTTTTAGTTTATAGAGATAAAGATCAAAAGTCTACTGCTTACAGTAAAGAGAAAAAGTTTAAAATGGAATCAAATAAAATTGTTTTGCTTAATTTATAAAAAAATGGAAATAGAAATTTTAGGGAATAAAGATACACGATCTGGTTTTGGAGAAGGTTTGGCTGAATTAGGAAGAACTAATCCCAATGTTGTCGCATTATGTGCCGACCTCACCGGTTCATTGAAAATGGATGCTTTTCAAAAAGAATGTCCAACAAGATTTTTTCAAGTGGGAATTGCTGAAGCCAACATGATGGGAATGGCCGCTGGAATGACGGTTGGAGGAAAAATTCCTTTTACTGGAACTTTTGCTAACTTCTCTACAGGAAGGGTTTATGATCAAATTAGGCAATCGATTGCTTACTCTCAAAAAAATGTGAAAATATGTGCTTCTCACGCTGGATTAACGCTAGGAGAAGATGGAGCGACACACCAAATTTTAGAGGATATTGGAATGATGCGCATGTTGCCCAATATGACTGTAATTGTACCCGCAGATTTTAATCAAACCAAACAAGCAACTATTGCAATTGCTGCGCATGAAGGTCCGGTATATTTGCGTTTCGGAAGACCAGTAATGCCAATTTTTGTGAAACCAAACGCTAAGTTTATTATCGGTAAAGCCGATATGATTCAAGAAGGTTCTGATGTAACTATAATCGCATGTGGACATTTAGTGTGGAAATCGATTGAGGCAGTTCAAATTCTTGAAGCAAAAGGTATTTCAGTGGAATTGATTAATATGCATACCATTAAACCTCTTGATGTAAATGCAATTTTAAAATCTGTTTCTAAAACAGGCTGTGTAGTAACTGCAGAAGAACACATGCTAAATGGAGGATTAGGAGAAGCGGTTTCTCAAGTTCTAGTGAGAAATTTACCTGTTCCTCAGGAATTTGTTGGGGTTAATGATTCCTTTGGGGAAAGTGGCACACCGATGGAATTGATGACAAAATATGGAATTGATACGCAAAATGTGGTTGATGCAGCACTGAAAGTTATTGCAAGAAAAGCATAATTAATCATTAAGATGATCGGTTTCAATTAGCGCGCTAATTTTTAATTGGGCAGAGTCTATTGTTTTAAAAGGAGCATAACAAGTTCCCTTGTAGCAAATATAAATCCCAGGTTCTTTATAATCTTTTGCAATAGGGAGCTTATTGTGATAGGCAATTAAAGTCTCACATCGTTTTAAGTTGATGAGGTCTTTAAACTCCAATGTCCCATCATCTACAACTACTATTTCAATAAAACCGGTTTGCATGGTCAGCAACAATATTCCCCAGTTGGAATAAGAGCTGCCATATTGTTCCATGCCATCATAAACATTAAGAAGCATTTGTTGTGCATCTAATATCAAGTCCTCATTTCTGTAATAGTGACCTAAGCGATAGAAGTTCATGGCCATTATAGAATTGCTTGAAGGAATTACATTATCATTCAACTCCATTTTGCGTGCAATTAAGGTACTTTTTTCTGTTGTAAAGTAACACATCTTACTATTTGGATCTTGAAAATCACGCTTTACTATTGCTGTTAATTTCTGAGCCCTTTCGATATATTTTAATTCTTGACTGATTTGATAAAAGTCAATTAAGGCATTAATCACGGCAGCATAGTCTTCTAAAAACCCATCTACTTTAGAGATTCCATTGGTATAAACATGTTGGAGCGTTCCGTCTTCACAAATCTGAGATAAAAGGACCCAATCTAGAGTTTTGCGCGCTGAATCTAAAAATTCATCGTTTTTAAAAACACGATAAGCGTCACACAATCCAATTACTGCAAGGGCATTCCATGAAGTCAAGCATTTATTGTCAAGCCCGGGCGCTACTCTTAACTTTCTAGCAGATAAAAGAAGGTCATTAATCTTATTACATTGGAGATTAAATTCTTTCTGAGACCTTCCGATTTTTTGAGCAAAATGCTCATCGGAATCTGTTTTTAATAAAATATATTTTTCGTCTTCCCAATATCCTTGCTTGTTAATAGAATAAAAATCTTTAACCCATTCAAATTCTTCACCAAGTATAGTTTTTAATTCATCTTCTTTCCAACAGTAATATTTTCCTTCTTCGCCCTCGCTATCAGCATCTATCGCGCAATAAAAAGCCCCTTTTTCATCCATCATTTCATTTTTCATCCAATTGATGGTTTGATAGACAACATTTTTATACGATTCATTTTTGTACGCTTCATATCCTAATGAATAAAGCGAAATCAACTGTGCATTATCATACAGCATTTTTTCAAAATGAGGCACTTTCCATAACATATCTACAGAATATCGATAAAATCCTCCACCAAGCTGATCATAAATTCCACCGGAACACATTTTATTCATTGTTAAGATGACTTGGTTATTGATCTTTGAGTCTAAAAATCTTTGTCCGTAGTGCATCAAAAACAACCAATTATTGGGTAATGGGAATTTTGGAGCTCTTGTTTGTCCGCCTTCTATGGTATCAAAATTTCGCGCCCAACGAATACACATTTCATGTAATTTTTCAGTGTTTAAATCACGAAGTCTTTGTGCTTCAATTATCTGTTCACTTTCTTGAACTCCCAAATGCAAATTACTGGCATATTCAAGTACTTTTTCCGGTTCTTTTTCTACCATTTGAACAATAGACCGAAGTATATGCATCCATTTCTGTTTTGGAAAATAAGTACCTCCATAAATAGGTCTTCCATCTGCAAGAGTAATACAGTTAAGCGGCCAACCTCCTTGCTGTGTCATCAATTGCACGGCACTCATATAAACTTGATCTACATCTGGGCGTTCTTCTCGATCTACTTTTATATTAATAAAATGAGCATTCATTAGTTCGGCAACTTCCTCATCTTCAAAACATTCCTTTTCCATCACATGACACCAATGGCAAGCAGAATAACCTATACTTATTAGAACTAATTTATTTTCTTTTTCAGCAGTTTCGAATGCTTCATTTGACCACGCTACCCAATTAACAGGATTGTTGGCATGTTGTAATAAGTAAGGTGAATTTTCTTTTGAAAGTTGATTTAGAGGCATGGAGCAAAATTGAACAGAGACAAAAGTGCTAAATTATACTGATAGAATTGTACAATTTTAGATCGAATGTACATTCTGATTTTTTGGTTTAGCAAATGTTCTAAATTTCAAAGAAGCTTTGGTGGATTTGCTTTCATAGAAGGCAAAAAGATATTATATTAAAAAATGGTGTAGAATGCGATCATTAATACATCAATAGTAATGCAAACTAAACTTGCTTTCATTATATATTTCATTGGGTAAACTGCAAGTAAAAGACTCAATGTTATCATGGTTGGAATCACCACTAAAATCAAGGAAAAAGTATTTTGAATGGCTCCAACGCCTACGGCAATTCCTCCAAGACAACCGATCAAAAGTATGATTGCTGCAATGTATCCAAATCGATTAAATTCTATTTCTTGTTGTTCTTTTGCTTCCATATTATAAGTATTAAATTTTAAGACAAAGTTCTAGATGATTGCAGAAAAATAAAATGATAGAGATTAGTTTTAAACATGATTTTAATCAGATTTATAGTTCTAAATCAATATTATATGGCAATAAACTTGACAAAGGGGGTATAGATGATGTATCTTTGCATGCGCTTAATGAAAATGGCGCTTAAAATTTAGTCATGAGTAAAATGAAATTATCGGAGTTTAGCTTCGATTTACCAGAGGAATTAATTGCGGAATACCCATCAGAAAATAGAGATGAAGCACGATTGATGGTAATACATCGTAGTACAGGAAAAATTGAGCATAAATTATTTAAAGATGTGCTTTCCTATTTCGATGAAGGAGATGTAATGATTAGAAATAATACGCGAGTTTTTCCTGCTAGGATGTACGGTAATAAAGAAAAGACTGGTGCGAAAATTGAAGTTTTCTTGTTAAGAGAACTAAATAGAGAGAGTTTATTGTGGGATGTGCTTGTTGATCCAGCAAGAAAAATAAGAATAGGTAATAAGTTATACTTTGGCGAGGACGATTCACTTGTAGCTGAAGTAATTGACAATACTACTTCTAGAGGAAGAACATTAAGATTTTTATTTGATGGGCCTTATGAAGATTTCAAAGCTAAAATTACTGAGTTAGGAGAAACGCCTCTACCTAAATACATTAAACGGGAAGTTGAAGCAACTGATGAAGAGCGTTATCAAACCATTTTCGCGAAAGAGGAAGGTGCAGTTGCTGCTCCAACAGCAGGATTACATTTTTCTAGAGAATTGTTAAAGAGATTAGAATTAAAGGGTATTAATTTCGCTGAGGTTACCTTACATGTTGGCTTAGGTACTTTTAGATCGGTTGAAGTAGAAGATTTAACCAAGCATAAAATGGATTCCGAACAAGTTATAATTTCTGATCGAGCAGCTGAGATAGTGAATGAAGCGAAGAGAAATAAAAAACGCGTTTGTGCTATTGGGACTACTTCTATGAGATCCATTGAAACTTCTGTTTCAACAGATGGAATGCTGAAGCCTTTTGACGGATGGACAAACAAATTTATTTTCCCTCCTTATGAGTTTTCGATAGCAGATAGTTTAATTACTAATTTTCACACCCCATTGTCCACTTTATTAATGATGATTTCAGCTTTTTGTGGTCATGATTTGATGATTCAAGCCTATCAAGAAGCGATTAAAGAAAAGTATCGTTTTTACTCTTATGGTGATGCGATGTTGATCATCTAAATTAAAAAAAGCTCTTACTAAGGGCTTTTTTTATGAATAAATTTTTTACGAAGCGGCTATAATTTTTAGATTATTTAACACGGCTACTTGCAGAACTTTTTAATCCACTCCATTCCACTAGGTGCATTTTGATATAGCCTACCGGTATTTTTGCTTTTACCAGGATAGGGATTTTATTAGCATCCTTGGTTACCCAAAAATTCACATCTTCTTCATTTTTAAATAATCGTCCAGTTTGAACAACAGGTACAAATTTATAGCAATTGAATTTCCCTAAGCGTGTATGGATAATTTCATCTCCAACATATTTGATTTTCAAAGTAAAAAGTTCATCATCCATAAAACAAGGGAAATCAAAAACTTTTCCTTGTTTTATGTTTTTATAGTCTAGCGTTCTAGCATAATAAAAAGATGAAATCATATCCTGAGTTCCCATTGGCATTTTAAAAGATTTGCCTTTCCCATTATACACTTTCTTTATATCATGTTTAAAGGTATAATCTTGTTTAATTTTATAGCCACCTTCATCTACGCGTCTTACAAAATACCAAGGAAACATACATTTCTTGTCTAAAAATGTCTCATAGGTGTCATCAACTTTAAAAACAGAATTGAAGGCGCCCAACGATCTTCCTGTCGCAACAGCATGCACCAATTCACGGCCATTCCCTTTTTTACTTGTTGATTTTACTTCCAAAACAGCTTCGCCGGCATCAATAATTCCGTATGAAATTCGATACCTTAATTTTTCGCCAATTTTGAATGCGTTATTTTCTACAATTGGATAGCCATTTGGAACGCTACTGGATAATAATCCAAATAGAATAATAGTGCTGATGAATAATTTTAGTTGCCTTTTCATAATGTAGGTTTTAAATTTTTAAACCAAACAATGTGCCAAGCCTATCAATCCATTAACGAAAGTATATAATTATTTTTTTTACCCTTGCCAATTAAGAT
>CANJQZ010000065.1 GCA_947476515.1 Flavobacteriales bacterium | reverse complement strand
TAAGTTCATAAAAACCCTTGTATTAATTTTGTTAATTGAATGATTGTTTTTTTCTTTGCACACTTAAAACCTTTTAAATTTTATAAAATGTCAGAAATCAAAAGTAGAGTTATCGCAATTATTGTAGATAAACTTAATGTTGAAGAAACAGAAGTTACAAACGAAGCGAGCTTCACAAATGATTTAGGTGCGGATTCATTAGACACCGTAGAATTAATCATGGAGTTTGAAAAATCATTTAACATTTCTATTCCAGATGATAAAGCTGAAGGAATTCAAACTGTTGGTGATGCAATTGCTTATATAGAAAGCAACGTACAATAAGACCCAAGTCTTTTTTAAAATATTATGCAATTAAAACGAGTTGTTGTAACAGGTCTTGGTGCGCTTACACCCATTGGAAATGATGTTGCCTCTTATTGGGAGGCATTATTAGCAGGTAAAAGTGGCGCAGCCGAAATTCAACAGTTTGACGCTTCTTTATTCAAAACACACTTCGCATGTGAGCTTAAGGGCTTTAATGTAGAGGAGCATATGGATAAAAAAGAAGGGCGTAAATTAGATCAGTTTTCCCAGTATGCAGTTGTCACTGCTACAGAGGCAATTGCAGACTCTGGCATAATGGAGTCAAACCCCAATTGTGATCGCATAGGGGTTGTTTGGGGATCTGGAGTCGGAGGACTTAAAACTTTTCAAGATGAAGCAGAAAATTTCTTTGCAGGAGACGGAACGCCTAGATTTAATCCTTTTTTTATTCCTAAAATGATTGCTGATATAGCCTCTGGTCATATTTCAATCAAATTTGGTTTGCGTGGACCTAATTATGTTACTGTTTCTGCCTGTGCTTCCTCCACAAATGCAATTATCGATGCTTTTAACTTGATTCGTCTTGGTAAAGCTGACGCCATTGTAACTGGTGGTTCAGAAGCTGCGGTAAATCAAATGGGTATGGGTGGATTCAATGCCTTAAAAGCATTATCAACCAGAAATGATGCTCCTTTAACAGCCTCACGACCATTTGATTTGGATCGTGATGGTTTTGTTTTAGGAGAGGGTTCAGGTGCGCTTATCTTGGAAGAATTAGAACATGCTCTTAAGCGTGGCGCTAAAATTTATGCAGAAGTTGCCGGTGGCGGCATGTCAGGTGATGCTTATCACATGACCGCACCACATCCAGAAGGAATTGGGGCAAGAAATACCATGTTAGCAGCATTAGAAGATGCTGAAATGACTGCAGATCAAATAGATTATGTGAATGTTCATGGTACATCAACTCCACTTGGAGATATTGCTGAGGTAAAAGCAATACAAGCTGTATTTGGTGAACATGCCTATAACATTAACATTAGCTCAACCAAATCCATGACAGGTCACCTATTAGGTGCCGCCGGGGCAATTGAAGCTATTGCTTGTGTGTTAAGTGTTAAAAATGATATCGTTCCGCCAACTATCAATCATTTTACTGATGATCCAGAATTGGACACGAAATTAAATTTCACTTTTAATACAGCTCAAAAACGCACGGTTAATGTAGCATTATCCAATACTTTTGGATTTGGAGGACATAATACCAGTGTAATTGTAAAAAAATACGCTTAATCCTTGGCGCTTAGACTGCCCTTTATTTCTGCTAAAAAATCTGAGAACGATCTCGTAATAATCAAATTTATTATTCGAAATTTTGGTTATCGCCCTACAGATTTAAATATATTTAAAAAAGCATTAAGACATAAATCATTAAGCAGTGGGGATTTAAACTCAAATGAGCGGCTAGAGTTTTTAGGTGATGCAATACTTGATGCGGTAGTAGCAGAATATCTATATAATAAGTTCCCCGGAGATGATGAGGGATACTTAACCAAATTAAAATCTAAAATTGTAAATCGTAAAACCTTATCCGAAATAGGTGAAAAAATGGGTTTACGAGAAGTTATAAAATACAGTCAGAGTAGGACTATTAATCTATCAGCTATTGAAGGTAATGCCTTCGAGGCGCTCATTGGCGCTATTTATTTAGATGGTGGATTTAACAAAGCCAAGGTGAGTCTTCAAAACTTTATTTTCAGAAAATTTGTGGATATAAATAAATTACTAGAAGTTGAAATCGATTTTAAATCACGCTTGTTTATTTGGTGTCAGAAAAAAAGATTGACTTTAGAATTTATATTGCATAGTGAAGAAAATATAGAGGGTTCTTGGCTCTATACCATCCGTGTTGCCATCAATAAAAAAGAATATGGCGAAGGTAAAGGAAGTACTAAAAAAGAAGCCGAACAACTTGCCTCTAAGGAAACCTTGCAATTAATGGGAGAAATTTAAAAGTTGAATGTTATTTAAAAAAAAATCATTTACTTTGTAATATAAAATTAAAGATATGAGCTGGACGGACATGATTTATTCAATAGGAGACCTTTTTAAAAATCAAATATTTTTGTTTTTTGAAGTAGTGCAAAATTACTTCAACACACTTCTTTTATTTGTGGGATTCTTTGGTTTTATATATTGGATGAATATCCAAAATAAATTCAACAAAAAGGCTACGGTTCCTTTAGATCCAGATAAAAATGTTGGTTGGTATAAAAATGGTGAAGGACAAAAGATTAAATAAAATCTTTATTCTGTACATTTTAATTTTCTAATACTACTTATTTTTCTGAAGAAAGCCCCGCTTTCAAAAACTCTCTATTCATCCTAGCAATATTCTCTAAGGAAATTCCTTTGGGACACTCTACTTCGCATGCTCCTGTATTTGTACAGTTTCCGAATCCTTCTTCATCCATTTGACGCACCATATTTAATACGCGATCTCTTGCCTCTACTTTTCCTTGAGGTAAAAGAGCATATTGAGAAACTTTAGCCCCTACAAACAACATTGCTGAACCATTTTTGCAACTTGCAACACAAGCGCCACAACCAATACATGCGGCTGCTTCAAACGCCTTGTCCGCATCATCTTTTGGAATTGGTAAAGAATTGGCATCCATCGTATTTCCAGAAGTGTTAACAGAAACAAACCCTCCTGCTTGTTGAATTCGGTCAAAGGCAGAACGATCCACAACTAAGTCTTTAACAATTGGGAAAGCACGAGATCTCCATGGCTCAACATAAATAGTGTCTCCATCGCTAAACATACGCATATGCAATTGACATGTGGTTGTGCCTGTTTCAGGTCCATGAGCGCGACCATTAATATATAAAGAACACATCCCGCAAATTCCTTCGCGACAATCATGGTCAAAAGCAATAGGCTCTTTTCTTTCGTTTATCAATTGTTCATTTAACTGATCTAACATTTCCAAAAACGAACTGTCAGTAGATACTTCATTTAAGGAATATGTTTCTAGAGCACCCTTAGTATTTGCGTTCTTTTGTCTCCAGATTTTTAAGGTAATATTTATGGATTTTGCTGCCATTATAGTTGCTTTAATTATTTGTAATTTCTTGCTGCGATTTTAATAAACTCATATTTTAAATCTTCTTTATGCAAAGTAGATTTTGTGGAATCTGATCCATTATACTCCCACGCAGCGACAAATTTAAAATGCTCATCATCGCGTAAAGTTTCTCCTTCTGCATCTTGATATTCATCTCTAAAATGTCCACCACAAGACTCCTTGCGCTGCAATGCATCAATAGCCATTAATTGTCCTAGTTCTATTAAATCGGCTACACGAAGTGCTTTTTCTAATTCTTGATTTAACTCCTCTGCTGTTCCTGGAACAAATACATCATTATGAAACTCTTCTCGCAATAATCCTATTTCTTCAATCGCCTCTTTAAGTCCCTTTTCATTTCTTCCCATTCCAACCTTGTTCCACATGATCAATCCTAGTCTTTTATGGAAATGATCAACAGTATGGGTGCCATTATTAGAAAGAATTTTTTTAATAGACGCCTTAACACTTTCTGCAGCTTCATCAAATTCTGGACTTTCTGTAGAAATTTTTCCCGTTCTAATTTCATTCGATAAATAGTCCGATATAGTATATGGAAGTACAAAATATCCATCTGCTAGACCCTGCATTAAAGCAGAGGCACCTAATCTATTGGCACCATGATCAGAAAAATTAGCCTCTCCCGTCACAAAACATCCTGGAATAGTACTTTGTAAATTATAATCTACCCAAACGCCCCCCATAGTATAATGAACAGCTGGGTATATTTTCATTGGTGTTTCGTAAGGATTTTCATCTGTGATTTTCTGATACATTTGAAATAAATTACCATACTTCTCCTCAATCCATTTTTTACCCAATTCCTGCATCTTTTCTTCCGTTGGGTTATGATCTCCCAAGGCATAAGCAGATTGTCTTCCTTTAGATAAAATCTCTGTGGCGAAATCTAAATAAACGCCTTCATTAGTATCATTCGCTTCAATTCCGTGACCAGCATCACATCTTTCTTTTGCTGCTCTTGAGGCAACATCACGCGGCACTAGATTACCGAAAGCAGGATATCTTCTTTCTAAGTAATAATCTCTATCTTCTTCTGCTATTTGAGTTGGTTTTAACTGTCCCGCTCTGATTGCTTCAGCATCTTCTTTCTTTTTTGGAACCCAAATACGACCAGAATTTCTTAATGACTCAGACATTAAGGTTAATTTGGATTGATTGGTTCCATGAACTGGTACACAAGTCGGGTGGATTTGAACATAACAAGGGTTAGCAAACATTGCACCCCTTTTGTGTACTTTCCAAGCCGCTGAGACATTACTTCCCATAGCATTAGTGGATAGAAAATAAACATTTCCATATCCTCCGGAAGCAATAACAACTGCGTGTGCAGCATGTTTTTCAATTTCTCCTGTAACTAAATTTCGAGCTATTATTCCCCTTGCTTTCCCATCTATTTTTACTAAATCCATCATTTCATGACGGTGATACATTTTAACTCTTCCCAAACCAATTTGTCTAGAAAGTGCTGAATATGCTCCTAATAATAATTGTTGCCCCGTTTGACCGGCAGCATAAAATGTTCTTTGAACCTGAGTTCCTCCAAAAGATCTGTTATCCAATAAACCACCATATTCTCTTGCAAATGGAACGCCTTGCGCAACACATTGATCAATAATATTTCCGGAGACCTCAGCCAAACGATGAACATTTGCTTCTCTTGCGCGATAATCACCACCTTTAATGGTATCGTAAAACAAACGGTAAACACTATCCCCATCATTTTGATAATTTTTAGCAGCATTTATTCCCCCTTGCGCGGCGATCGAATGTGCTCTTCTTGGAGAGTCTTGAAAACAAAATGCTTTAACATTATAACCCATTTCGCCTAATGAAGCCGCTGCTGAAGCACCTGCCAAGCCAGTACCAACTACTATAACATCAATCTTGGGGCGATTATTTGGAGCCACCAAGTTCATGTGGTTTTTATGGTTGGTCCACTTTTCCGCTATGGGACCTGTGGGTATTTTTGAGTCTAAAACTGACATATCCTGCGTTTTTAACTTGTTATTTTAAATAAATAATAATTGGAATAATGGCGAAAAGTAAAGGAACCAATATTGCAAAACCCTTTCCAATGAAGCCAATTGCTGCATTGTATTTTTTATGATTCAGCCCTAAAGATTGAAAAGCCGAAGCAAATCCATGCCATAAGTGAAAGGATAATACAAACATCGATAATACATAAAATAAGACCGCAAATAAAGCGCTGTCATTGTCTTTACTGAAAAATTGCATTACAACCGTATGTAAATCTCTGTAGCCTTCGCCTATTTTTATATTCATTTTAGACATATACAAATCCGTCCCGTTCTTAACAGAAAAATTGTCGTCTTTTGGAATTAATTGTAAGTTGTGGGTATAATAAAATTCCTGACTTTGAATTTGGCCGCTTTGATCTGGTACGCTTACTATGAAGCTATGCATAGGCACTTCTTCTGAAATTTTCATCTTGTACCAAAAATTAGCCATATGTGTAGCAATGAAAACCAAAACTAAAGTCCCTAAAACTGCCATGTAACGCGCTGGAGTAGAAGAATTTTTAGATGGATTATTACGAGCATATGGAATTGGTCGCGCTTTCTTATTTTGAATCGTTAATAATATTCCATCAATTGCATGAAATAAAATTGAAATATAGGTAACCCAAGAAAGGATTTTTATCGCTGGATTGTGGGACATAAAATAGGCATATTCATTAAAGGCTCGCCTTCCCTCTTCTCCAGTTTTTAAGATTAATTGTAAATTTCCTAATAGGTGTCCGACTAAAAATGTACAAAGGAATAAACCCGTTAAGGCCATCCAATACTTTTTAGAAATTGATGATTTAAGCAGTGCTGAATTACTCATAATTATTGTGGTTTATTGAGTGCAAATTTACATCTTTGAACAATCTAAAACACTAAAATGTTCTTATTTAGAATTAGTTTAAATAGCGCAGATGAGATTTCTTTTTCCCCACTTCTAACGAAACCCTTTTTCCAAATATCAAAGCGCGATTATCAGAAATGTGTCCGGCCGGAAAATCAAAAAGTATTGGGATTTTAGAATATTCAAATTGGGATTTTATTATTGAATTTATAGCTTGACCAAAGGGCGGGTCGGTATCTTCAAGATCACTCATGCCGCCTATAATTAAGCCCTTTATTTTGTGAAGCACTCCAGATTTTCTTAAAGCAAAGATCATTCTGTCTATTTGATATAAATGTTCTCCAACATCTTCTATAAATAAAATAGCATCTTCAAAGTTAAATTGGTCATCCGTTCCAAGCATACTGTGAACAATGCTTAAGTTGCCTCCTAGCAACATTCCCATTGCCATTCCTTCTTTATTAAAACTATTTGCAGCAAGATTAAAATCGACCGGGGCCTTACTTAAATTATGCAATAAAGTGTCGATTGCTTCTACAGTATTGGTTTCAAAATTCAAAGGCATTGTTCCATGAATACATTGGACTCCTAATTTAATTAAACGATGATGAAATACTGTAATATCACTAAATCCAATTAGCCATTTTGGTTCTAATAACATATTGGCCCAGTTGACTTGATCTACGATTCTCACGCAGCCATATCCACCTCTAGCACATATAATGGCACGAACTTCAGGGTGATCAATACCATACTGTAAATCACTTAATCGTTCCGTGTCGGTTCCAGATAAATAATTATTTTTTCCCAAACAATGATCACTTAATAAAACCCGGAAGCCCGATTGCTCTAATAAATTTTTAGCATAAAACACAGAAGCTTCATCGGCAAATTTTGCTGGCGCGGTGATATAAATTAAATCTCCATTAACTAAAAGTGGTGGGTTTATCATTTCTTTTCTATAAGTAATGCAGCGATATCAAGGTCTATGCTACTCGTAATTTTAATATTTTCTTCGTTGCTATCCACCATTAATATACTTGAACCATATGCTTCCACCACACTAGCATCATCGGTAAATAAACTTGAGAATGTTGTGTTGTAGGAAGCTTTTAATAGGGTGCTGCTGAAGCATTGTGGGGTATGAACAACTCTTAAATCACTTCTGTCAATTGCTATTGATCCATTAGAGGTTGTTTTTCTAATAGAGTCTTTAACTGGTAAACAAGGAACAACGGCATCTGACTTGGTAAGAGCATTAAAACATCTAGAAATTGTATCGTGACTTACAAATGGCCTTACTCCATCATGAACGCCAACCTCATCACCCCTCACATATAATAAAGCATTTTGAATGGAAGCGAAACGCGTTTCTCCACCAACAACAAGCTCATGAGGTATTTCACATTTATATTCTGCAAGTAATGATTTCCAATAATCCATCCAGTCAATAGGTAATGTAATAATCAATTGCATTTCACTATCGAGCGAATAAAACACAGCCAATGTGTGCATTAAAATGGGTTGGCCTTTTAGTAATAAAAATTGTTTTGGTAAAGAAGCCCCTATCCTAGTGCCCATTCCACCTGCTGTAATAATTACTGTGCGTTTTACCATGCTCAAAAATAAGGATTTGTCTTAATTGAACAAGTTGATTCGTCTTGAATTTACAAATGAGCCATCTATAGCAGTTGTTTTTTTACATTTGTATAAAATTAAAGAAATGTCAGCTCGTCAAGGAAATTTATTTATATACAATAGTTTAAGTGGTAAAAAGGAGGCTTTTACCCCTATCAACAGCAATTTTGTAGGTATGTATGTTTGCGGACCAACGGTTTATAATGCTGTTCACTTAGGAAATTGCCGCACTTTTATTTCTTTTGATTTAGTAAATCGCTACTTAAAACATTTGGGGTTTAAAGTGCGCTATGTAAGAAACATTACAGACGTTGGACATTTAGAAAGTGATGGAGATGAGGGTGAGGATAAAATCGGGAAAAAAGCAAGATTAGAGGAGGTTGAGCCAATGGAAATAGTTCAACAATATACTGTCGATTTTCATCGTGTAATGGAGTCCTTTAATACTTTACCGCCGAATATAGAGCCTACTGCAACAGGACATATTATTGAACAAATAGAATTTATTAAAGGTATTATTTCTTCTGGTTTTGCTTATGAATCTAACGGATCCGTATATTTTGATGTTGAAAAATACAATCAATCTTATCCTTATGGTGAACTTTCAGGAAGAAAAATAGAAGATTTAATTGCCAATACAAGAGCACTTGACGGACAAGAAGAGAAACGCGCTCCGCTTGATTTCGCACTTTGGAAACAAGCTGGGACCTCTCATATCATGAAATGGGCATCGCCATGGGGAATTGGATTTCCAGGTTGGCACTTAGAGTGTTCCGCCATGAGTACAAAATATCTGGGAGAAACATTTGATATACATGGTGGTGGAATGGATTTAAAATTTCCACATCATGAATGTGAAATAGCACAAGCGTGTTCAGTAACAGGAAAAGCGCCTGTCAACTACTGGATGCATGGGAATATGCTAACATTGAACGGTAAAAAAATGAGTAAATCAACCGGAAACAGCTTACTTCCGAATGAATT
>CANJQZ010000064.1 GCA_947476515.1 Flavobacteriales bacterium | reverse complement strand
ACGAACCGTACTTGAAGTAATGCGGCAACCTTTAGAAGATCGATATGTGACCATTTCTAGAGCAAAATTCACCGTGGATTACCCCACTAGTTTTATGCTTGTTGCTGCAATGAACCCATGTCCGTGTGGATACTTCAACCATCCTGAAAAAGAATGTGTTTGTGGACCAGGTGTGGTTCAGCGGTATTTAAACAAAATTTCTGGCCCCTTATTGGATCGCATTGATTTGCATGTGGAGGTTAGTCCGGTAAGCTTTGATGAGTTAAGTGGTGAAGCCTCAAGTGAAGACAGTCAAACCATTCGACATCGGGTTGTCAATGCCAGAAAAATTCAAGGAACTAGATATAAGGAGAGTTTATCGACGCATTGTAATGCGCAAATGAGCAAGTCTGAATTTGATTTGTTTTGTAAAACAGACCTTTCGGGACAAAAAATCATAAAATTAGCCATGGAAAAACTGGGCTTGTCTGCCCGTGCTTATGATCGGATCTTAAAAGTAGCAAGGACCATAGCCGATTTAGAAGGGAACGAAAAAATAGAAGTGCAACATGTTGCCGAAGCGATTCAGTTTAGAAGCTTGGATCGAAGCAATTGGACGAGTGCTTGTTAACTATAAATTTTATATTTTTATAAAAAATAAGTCATGAAGCTTTCTCTTTTACTTTTTGTATTGTTACTTCAATTACAATTGATGGCACAATTTTCCATTGGACATACCACCATTACTTTTAATGACCCTTTAAGAACGGGAGGTTTTGGGTCTGGCGGTGGTGCGGGCCGACAAATTCAAACAGAAATTTATTATCCTAGCTTTACCGCTGGAGAGAACACAGCAGTTGCAAGTTATCCAAACTTTCCTGTTATTGTATTTGGTCATGGTTTTGCTATGTCATGGGATGCCTACTCTAACATTTGGCAGCACTTGGCGCCTCAAGGATATATCTTAGCTTTTGTGCGCACAGAAGGAAGTTTAATTCCTGCTCCAAGTCATGGAGATTTCGGCGGCGATTTAGCCCTTGTGGCGACAAAAATGTTGGCTTTGAATGGCACCGTTGGATCACTTTTCAATGGTAAAGTAAAGCAAAAAGTCGTAATTATGGGACATTCCATGGGCGGAGGAGCAACGATGCTCGCTGCTGAAAATAATTCTTCGATTGACGGAATAGTTGGCCTAGCACCGGCAGAAACGAATCCTTCTGCGGTTTCGGTGTGTGGAAACATTAGTGTTCCTGCCCTCATTTTTTCAGGTAGTAATGATGGTGTAACACCCCCAATCGATAACCATCTTCCCATGTATCAAGGGTTAGCCTCTGCTTGTAAATCTTATGTGAGTATCACAGGTGGGGCTCATTGTTATTTCGCAAATTCAAATTTCAATTGTGACTTTGGAGAAAGCACCTCATCGCAAGGAATTTCAATAACGCGTGCTGAACAACAACAAAAAACATTTGAAATTTTAGATCCTTGGTTGCATTATGTATTAAATAACGATTGTTATGCTTTAGCAGATTTTCAAGCCAGTTTAATTAATACTGTCGGAACGGTTAATCAAACGACCTGCGCCCAACCTGGCATCAATGCGCTAATTTATTGGGACAATATTCAAACCATGAGCACCCCAACGCCAGGTGATTATTACCAATGGTATGTTAACGGTCAAATAATGGTTGGAGAGACAAATGATTCTCTCATTATCCCAGTAGATTTCGGTGGGACATTTACCGTTTCTGTTATGTCAGCCAATGGATGTGATACCAGTAATTTTATAACCCTACAAGGAAGTGTTGGTGAAGCACAGTTAAATTTTAGTCTTTATCCTAACCCAACGAATGCCATTTTAAATGTGGAATTTCAAAAACAGCTTCTTGGACACTATGAAATTTTAGATGTCTCAGGTAGGGCATTGATGAAAGAAGCTGTGAATTCAAATCAATTAAAAATTGATTGCTCGAATTTATCAAAAGGCTCTTATCTACTCAAGATTTATGAAAATGGGCGCTACACAACCAAGAAGTTTTCAGTTAATTAACTTAGCAAATAAGCCCGATTATTTGCTGTTTGTTTAGAGGGGAATCCAATAAGATAAGTTTGTTTTCTTCGGAAGACACGGCTAAAGTTGGCAAAGCTAATTCAATGCTTAAATCGAGATCATGTGAAGAACAAATGATGCATTTGTTTTGAGAAACAGCAATTTCTTTTAGGGTTCTCATCAACAAATCCTTGTTTTCAAAATCCAAAAATGCAGTTGGTTCATCTAACAAAAGGATGGGTGCTTCTTGCACTAATGCTCTAGCGATGGCTCCCAACTGACGAATTCCATCGCTCAACTCATCTGTGAATTTATCTTGATAAGAAGATAGATTAAGCAAGGAAATCACCTCATCAACTTTTTCATTATCCTTTGGTGTTAATCTTCCAAAGGCATTGGTGTGCGGTGCTCTTCCTAGAGCAATATATTCTTTTAAAGAAAGGAAAGGAATTCCAACGAAGCGACTTTCTACGAAGGCAACTAAAAGAGGTAATGTACTACTTTCGATAATTTTAAGATCAGTTCCTTTAATTTGAATACTTCCACCATGAAGCGGAACCGTTCGCATAATTGTTTTTAGAAAAGTTGTTTTTCCAGTTCCATTTTTACCCGCCAATAAGTAAAGATTTCCCGGAAATAAATACAAGTTTTCTATTTCAAATAGACTCGTTTTAAAACCAATAAGAGTGCTTTTAAAACCGATCATCTCACTTTTTTTAAGAGGATAAAAATCACAAATGGAGCGCCAATGATAGAGGTCAAAGCATTTAATGGAAGGTGAATAACAGATTCAAGACTTTGAATCAATACATCACACACCACTAAAAACAAAGCGCCAATAAGCACATTTCCTAAAATCAACCAAGTATGTTGTTGCGTTCTGAAAACCAATTTTGTGATATTAGGAACGGCTAAACCAACAAAAGCAATTGGACCACAAAAAGCAGTGATAAGACCTGTGAAAAGTGCCGTTACAGCTATGACTAAAATTCTTGTTTTTCTCAGAGATAAACCAAGCATTACGGCGGAATTCTCTCCAATGACCAACATATTTAGAGGTTTTACCAATAAAAAAGAAGCGCCAATACTCCCTAAAAATGTAAGCATGAGTAGCGGAATCTGAGACAATTCTATTTGTTGCAAGGAACCCATTCCCCAAAAAGCAAAGGCTTTAAATTGCTCTGCTCCAGCGCCCATTTCCAAAATTGAAACAAGAGCAGAGGTAAAACTTCCGAGCATGAGGCCAATCAACAATAAGGAAAGGTGTGATTTAACAGAGAGCGAAAACAAAAGAATTAGGAGTCCAAAAATAAACGCCCCAACTATTGCCGAAAAGACAAGACTTAGTTCAGAACCTAAGAAGGTTGAGCCTGTTAAAATGGACAAAGCGACCAATAAACTAGAACCTGAATTAATACCTAGCACATAAGGTCCAGCCAAGGGATTATTAAACAGCGTTTGCATTAACATTCCAGCTAAAGCCAATCCACCTCCAGCAACAATAGCCATTAACAGTCTTGGAATTCGAAATTCACGCATGAGAATTTCCTCATTAGAATAATTTCCGTTTTTAAAAACTGCTCTGAAAAAATCACTAGATGACAAAGAAATTTGTCCAACAAAAATATGGAGTATAGAAAATACAAGCAACAAAATAGTCGCCAACAATAAATAGAAAAGAATTCTTCGTTTCATCATTCCACCTTCTGATAAAAATGCAGCTTCTTATTGGGAAGACTTGAATCGATTATTTGTTGTAAATCTGATAATAGTAAATGAGGTTGCACTGCAGCCATTTCCCAATAAAGATTCATATTTTGGGCGTAGCAATATATTTCACCTTTTGAAAACATCGAAAAATACTTAGCTTTTGGATTATGCAATAGAATTAATTTTTTAGAGGCAAAACCAGGATTTAACCATAAATCTACCTGGTCTGACTTTTTAAATACTTGTTCTAAAGTCAAAGATAAGCTTCCCGTTCCTGTACTATTCTTATAAATATAATTGACTCCGGCATCTTTAAGTAACTTGGAATTGTAACTATCACCAGCCGGTGCATACCAAAAATCACCCGTAACATTTCCTACCAGAGCAACTTTCTCAGAAGATTTACTTTTATTTTGAATCGTCAAATATTGAGTTACTAGTTCAGCGAATTCTTTTTTTGCTCTTTCTTGATTTCCGATAAGATAGCCAAAAAGCAAGATCCATTCTGCTCTTCCTAAAGGATGAGTTTCACGCCAATCAAAATTTGGAATTGCAACAATTCCTAGTTTTTTTAATTTATTTTCGATGGATAATTTTCCTGAGAAAGCACTATAAACGAGTGTTTTTGACTTAGATTTTAACAACATTTCTACCGAAAGATCACCTTCTTGACCCAGCGTAGCAACCCATCCTTTAGAAATTCTTTTCTTTAATTCTTGATTGTAAATCAATTTTTTATCTCCCACTGCGGAAATTGACTTTATGGAACCCAATTGAGACAACATTCCAATGTGAGTCGAAGAAAGTGCAGCAATACCATTAGGACCTACTGAAATATTGGTGTAGTTTTTAGGGGTATTGGTTCCGATAAAATAATTGAATTGCTCCGAAGATTTGTCGGGATTGGTAATTGTAATAAATACACCTCGTTTTGATTCTTTTATAGAAAGCCACTTTGAATAACTATTGGTTTCTGATTCTGGTCCAACTGGCTTATGACTGGTAGAACATGCCAATAGAAACAAGATACTAAAAAAAAGAGGCGTTTTCATTTAAGAATTAATACTGTTCTTTTTCATTCGGAAAATCACCAGACCTTACATCAGTAATAAAAGATTGAAAAGCGGTGAGCATCTGTTCGTGCAAGTTATTGTATTTGCGTAGGAACCTAGGATTAAATTCATTATTGATGCCCAACATATCATGAGCGACAAGCACTTGACCATCAACACCACTTCCAGCACCGATACCAATAATAGGAATGTGTAACATTTTTGAAACCTTTTCAGCGAGAACTGCCGGAATTTTTTCAAGAACTATAGCAAAGCAACCTGCTTTTTCTAAAGCTAAAGCATCTTCAATCAATTGATTTGCTTCACTTTCTTCTTTTGCTCTAACAGTATAGGTTCCAAATTTATAAATTGATTGTGGCGTTAAACCTAAATGACCCATGACAGGAATTCCAGCGGTTAAAATTCTCTGAATAGACTCAAGAATTTCTTGTCCACCTTCCATTTTTACAGCGTGCGCACCCGTTTCCTTCATAATACGAATAGCGCTTGAAAGCGCTTCTTTCGAATTACCTTGATACGAACCAAAAGGGAGATCAACAACGACCAATGCGCGCTCGATGGCACGAACAACCGAGGCTCCATGATAAATCATTTGATCTAAAGTAATGGGCAAAGTAGTTTCATGTCCAGCCATCACATTTGAAGCAGAATCACCTACAAGAATAACATCAATTCCAGCTTGATCGAGAATACGAGCCATTGAAAAATCATACCCTGTAAGCATAGAAATACGCTGACCTTGACTTTTCATTTCTTGCAAGGTGTGGGTTGTAATCTTTTTTACATTTTTGTGAACGGACATAAGCCTAAATTAAGATAACAAATGTACAAATAGTTTTTTGGAAGCTATAAAATAAGCAAGATCAAACAAATATTAATCTAGAGGACAACGAACTTTATCATGTGAATAAGTGTTGATAAAACACGAATACAAGTATAACAATCTGTTTATTTTTGTAAATAGTATTATAACCCATTGAAATTAAATATTACCCAATAAAAAAAAGAACATGGAACAACAAAAATCAGCAGTAATAATCGGAGCAGGTCTAGTTGGTTCCCTTTGGGCGGTATATCTTTCAAAAGCAGGCTATAAAGTTACCATTTATGAGCGCAGAAGCGACATTAGAAAAGCCGAAATAAGTGCAGGAAAATCAATTAATTTGGCCTTGTCTGTTCGTGGTTGGACCGCGCTTGATGCTGTCGGAGTTGGTGATGAAATTCGCGAAATAGCGATTCCAATGTATGGTCGTATGATGCATGATGTAGAAGGTAATTTAAATTTTCAACAATACGGAAAAGAGGGAGAAGCCATTTATTCTGTTTCTAGAGGTAAGGTAAATGCGAAAATGATGGATATTGCCGAAACACATGGTGGTGCAACCATTCATTATAATCACACCTGCCAAAAAGTAGATTTAGAAAACGGGATAGTGACACTAACTGATACCATAAACAATAAGACCTTCACTGTTGAATCTGAGGTGATATTTGCAGTTGATGGTGCCTTTTCAAATGTTCGTTACAACTCTATGCAGAAAATGGAGCGCTTTACCTACAGCCAAAATTTTATTGCAGATGGTTATCGTGAAATCCTTTTGCCAGCCGATGAGAATGGGAATTACAGAATGGATAAGAATTCTTTACATATTTGGCCAAGAGGAAGATTCATGCTTATTGCACTTGCCAATGAAGATGGTTCCTTTACTTGTACACTTTTCATGCCACATGAAGGAGATAAATATGCCTTTGATAAATTAAATTCTCGTGAAGCGGTAAATACATTTTTCTTAGATGTATTTCCTGATTTTTATAAAATGATGCCCAATATCGCAGATGCATGGGAAGACCATCCTTTATCAAATTTAGCCATCATTAGATGTTACCCTTGGCATAAAGGAAAAGTTGCCCTAATGGGAGATGCGGCACACGCAACGGTGCCTTTTTATGGTCAAGGAATGAATGCTGGTTTTGAAGATTGTTCGGTGCTTTGGGGCTTAATGCAAAAACACAAGGAAAATTGGCCGCTTGTTTTTGATGAATACAGCAGGACTAGAAAAGCTGATGGAGATGCACTTCAAGATTTATCTTTAGATAATTATTTCGTTATGCGTGATTTTGTTGGAGATCCCGCTTTTATTCTAAGAAAAAAAATAGAAGCAAAATTCAGCTCTTTGTATCCAGAACGATGGATGCCGTTATATTCGCAAGTGACTTTTAGCAATATAAAATATAGTGTTGCTTATGCGCAAGGGAATTTACAAAATTCTATTATGGATGAGGTGATGGCATTACCCGAGATTGAAAAAAATTGGGAAAGTGAGGAGATCATGAACTATTTAGTTGAAAAAAGTAAACAGTTTAACTTTCAAGTATGAATAGATTAATTTTACTAATACTCTTTTTACCATTTATTAGTTTCAGCCAATACGGGTTTAAAAAGGGAGTAAGAGAAGGCGATGCCTATAGAATGGTGACCAATGATGGGATTCAATTTAATTTTGGAGCTACCTATCAAATCACACCCAAAGATTCACCTACATTTATCTTAACGGACAACAGCGGACAAAGAGGGAAGTATTACATCGATCCTGCTGGTCAAATTGGTTTCCATGCAGAATTAGGGATGGTTCATTTTCCAAAATGGAAAGGGAAATTACCAATCAAAGCACTTAAAAAATCTAGATTAATGGATTTTGTTGACTGGGGGATTGGATACAAACAGTTTCGTGGAAATGAACTTACCCATTTAGATTACACCAATGCCTTAGGAGAAGTTACATCAAGCGTTGAAAGTCATGGTAATTTTACCAACGGATTTCTTTATGGCCGGTTCTCTGCGCATTCCCTGATTTATATTGGGAAGAAAAAAATTGATGTAACAAGAAAATATTTTATTGATAATGCCATTGGGTTTAACTTTGATTACAATTTATTTCAAGGAGAACAAGTTTACGCTGAAGGGAATAACCTTCAAGCATTTAATTTTCATAGCCCATTAGTGGTGCAATTTCATTATTCTTTGGGACTTGGAATTAGAATCAATCGTGCGTGGATGATGGTGCCAGGAGTTTATTTGCCACTGATAGGAATACACGATTACAACGGAATAAATGCGAAAATGAATTGGTTTTCATCTACTTACCGCCCTATTCAAGCACAAATTAAATTTATTAAGCTTTTTGAGAGACAGCCGAAGTGTGGAGCCTATGGTGATCCGAAAGACATGGAGAAAGACAAAGGCTTTAGGATGAATAATTGATTAGATTATTGCTTCCATTTTTCGATTAATTTCGGCATTTTTTTTCTCAATTTTTTAACTACATCTTCCCGATTAGAAACATTTCCACACTTCAATATTTCAGTATAAATAGGTTGATTGGAACGATAAAAAGTAAATTCAAAGGTAACAGAAGTTACCTCATCTTTAAAAATATGATACAAACTCACTCTATTTAAAGCTTCAGATAATACAGGAAGAATAAGTGATTTTTTAAATTTTCTATCGTAGCCTTTTACATTCACCACTAAATAAGTATCAAAACCTTTTAACAAAACCAATTGTGCAATTGTGTCAGATGCTAATAAAGATTGATCCGCGCCTTGTTTTAAAATATTCAAAGAAGGCAATGCTTTCACCCCTTGACTGCTTAGCATTTCTGTTAAATTGATTTCAACTGAAAAACGATCCTCAGGTTTATCAAATTGACCCACAACAATCACATTTTTAAGTTTAATTCCTTGAGAAATTGCAGGAAACATCAACAATAAAAAGAAAGAAACAAAAAATAATTTTTTCATAGTAAAGGTTAAAATATCTCAGAAGCAATAGCTTTTACTGAAGTTGAATTAGACATAGTATAATAATGAATACAAGGAACCCCTGCGGCTTTTAACTCCTTTGATTGTTGAATTCCCCATTCGATCCCAACTTGCTCTACAGACTTATTGTCTTTACATTTCAAAAGTTCATTTGAAAGAGCAATTGGATAATCAATATGAAAAGATTTAGGAATAAAAGAAATATGATTTAAATTATTCAGTGGTTTTATCCCGGGAATGATCGGAACATCTATTCCAATGGCTTGACATGAAGCAACGAAGTCGAAATATTTTTGATTATCGAAAAACATCTGAGTCACAAGATAAGAAGCACCCGCCTCTACTTTCCTTTTTGCATTCATCAAATCCGTATTCATATTCATGGCTTCAAAATGCTTTTCTGGATAACCAGCGGCCCCGATACAGAAATTTGTTGGTTCTAGTTGCACATCATCCATGATATAATTTCCACTATTCATATCAGATATT
>CANJQZ010000063.1 GCA_947476515.1 Flavobacteriales bacterium | reverse complement strand
GATGAGTTAAATCAATTGCTTTCTCGCACTGAAAAAGATATACATATTGGAATTCGTATTGCTTCTGAAGAAGAACCAAAATTTGAATTCTATACCTCGCGATTGGGTATTCGTTATCGTGAGATTGTTCCGTTTTATAAAGCGATACTTCAAGAAAATCCTAGAGTTAAAGTGAAAATGCTTCATTTTTTCATCAATACAGGAATTAATGACACTGCTTATTATTGGAATGAATTAACAAAATGTCTTCGTATTTATAGCGATCTAAAAAAACTTTGTCCAGAATTAGATACTTTGAATATTGGAGGTGGTTTTCCAATTAAAAAATCATTGGCCTTTGACTTCGATTACGCCTATATGGTGAGAGAAATTTTAACGCAAGTGAAACGCGTTTGTACCGATAATGACATTCCAGAGCCTAACATTGTAACTGAATTTGGTTCTTTTACTGTCGGCGAGAGTGGTGGCGCTATCTTCAGTATTTTGCATCAAAAGCAACAAAATGATAGAGAGAAATGGAATATGATCGACTCTTCTTTTATGACCAATCTTCCGGATACTTGGGCGATCAATCAGCGTTTTATTATGCTGCCAATCAACCGTTGGAATGACGACTATGAAAGAGTTTTGTTGGGTGGATTAACTTGTGATAGTGATGATTACTATAATTCAGAACAACATTCCAATGCCATCTATTTGCCGAAATTTGACAAGCAGAAAGAATTGTTTATTGGTTTCTTTAATACAGGTGCATATCAAGAGACCATTGGTGGATTTGGTGGACTAAAACATTGTTTGATTCCAGAGCCAAAACATATTTTGATTAAGCGTGATGAGGATGGCAAGATCGAAACTTCTTTGTTTAGTGAGGAGCAAACAGCTGCAGATTATCTCAATATTCTAGGCTACAACGCTCAGAAATAAATTACTTTTTTATAAATATTATTAGTGTCAGGGTGTTATGTTGGTGGATAAAATTATTTTAAGGACAGGATCAAAGTTTACAAATTATATTGCGGAGTGGGCAAAAGCAAATTGTGATGAATTGTTGATGTTGAGTGATCGTCATTTGGATTTAGTGTCGATGGAAAGCCTGCTCATCTTCAATCAAAATCAGCATTTAACAAGAGATATTATTGAATATAAATCTGTATTTGATAAACTTCAAAAACCAATACATAATATTGACATCAATGGGACGCTTTCTGTAGGGAAGAATAACCTAGAATTGTGGATCGCTGTAAATAAGTGTAAAACTATCCTAATTGTAGGGGCTGATGAATTAACGAATAATGTCAATCTCAATCGTTTCTTAGAAAGTATACAAAGTACTTAATTTAAGCAACTTTTTGAGTCTATCTTAAGCTTACCCCTAATTGTTTTTCAAATTGCTTGCGAATATTTTCCATCAATGGATCCACTATTTGATCCGTTAATGTATGCTCTTGATCTTGAAAATGGAAGGATAAAGCATAAGATTTTTTATCTGAGCCAATTTTTTCGCCAATATAAACATCAAATAAACGCACTTCTTTAAGGTATTTATCGCATGATTTTAAAGCAATATCTTTTAATTGCTTATAAGTAATGTTGTGTTCCATCAATAAAGAGAAATCGCGTCTCACTTCAAATGTTTTAGGTAATTCACTAAAAACGGACTCTTGTTTCTTTGCTAGGTTGTGTAATAAATCCCAATTAAAGATAGCGATATACACTTCGTTCTTTACATCAAAATATTTTTGAATCGACTTACTGACGATGCCAATAGTTACCAAGGTTTGTCCATCATGACTAAGGCTTAAACCATCTGAATAATAACTTGATGAACTTAGATTATCCTCAACTGTTTTACCAATCCCATAACGATTGAGAAGCGAAATAACAGCACCTTTAAGGGTAAAGAAGTTGCTTGCGTCATTTGAATTGTTCCAAGATTCAATTTCTTTTCGACCTGAAATAGCCAATGCCAAATGATTTTCTTGCTGATATTGGTCATTAATCTTTGCATAGGAACTTCCGAATTCAAAGATTTTCATGTCTGCTTGTTGTCTATTTTGATTGTAAGCAATGGTTTCAAGTAAACCAAAAGCCATGTTTTGGCGCATCGTATTCAGATCACTACTCAAAGGATTCAAAATACGAACAGCTTGTGTTACAGTTGCTGGATTTAACTCAGCATAAGCTCCTTTACTCAGGGAGTTCATCATGATTTCAGAAAAACCTTTAGCAACAAAAAACTCACTTACATTACTTTGAAATTGATGTTTGCTGAGTCCATCATAGGGCGCAGCAGAAAAACTCCATTTTTGTGGAATTGGAATCGCATCAAAGCCAACAATTCTAATGACTTCTTCAATTACATCTGCTTCACGCCTTACATCAGTGCGATAGCTTGGCGACACGATTTCCCAATCCTCTTGATTCTTGCTAATGATTTTAAAGTCTAAAGCTTGGAGTATGGTTTCAATATCAATACTGCTTAATTCTAGTCCAATTAGCGTGTTGATATGGGTGAGATTGATGTTGATCTTAGCGGCTTGAATTGGATTAATGATTTTATCAATTGTTCCACCGGTTAATGTTCCTCCAGTAATCGTAACAATTAAATCAATCGCTCTATTCAAAGCAAAGTAGGTCAATTCAGGGTCGACACCTCTTTCAAATCTAAAGCTAGCATCTGTATTTAAGCCATGTCTTTTGGCCATTTTTCTAATGCTTACGGCGTCAAAATTGGCTGATTCCAAGAAAATAGACTGTGTTTCATTAGAAACTCCAGAAGCTTTTCCTCCCATAAGTCCAGCCAAACACAGGGCTTCATTTTTGTTTGCGATAATTAAATCATCTGCATGAAGTTTTCTTTCTACGCCATCTAAAGTGATCAACTGTTCTGAAGGATTGGCTTTACGCACGATTATTTCTGATCCAATAGCATTCAAGTCAAAAGCATGAAGTGGTGTCCCTAATTCACGCATTACATAATTGGTAACATCAACTACATTATTTATTGGTTCTAAACCAATTGAGGTCAAGGCAGTTTGAAGCCATTCAGGAGATGGAGCTATTTTGACATTAGAGATTACTGCCCCACAATAACGATTACAGGCCTCCGTAGCTGAAATATTAATTTGAACAGTAGCCTGATCTTTAGTGTTTAAGGTACTTAATTCGGGCCAATTAATTTCTAGTTTGGAGTTGCAGTGGTAATTGAGATACGCTTTTAAATCTCGAGCGACACCAATATGTCCCATGGCATCTGATCGGTTTGGCGTTAAACCAATTTCAATTTGAAAATCAGGAGTCAATTTAATCACCTCTGAAAGTGGCGTTCCATTCTGCAATGTATTATCGAGAATTAGTATTCCATCGTGTGAATTTCCGATGCCCAATTCATCTTCTGCGCAAAGCATTCCGAAAGAAGCTTCTCCTCTAATCTTAGCTTCTTTGATTACAATTGATTCTTTTGGATTTGGGTGAAGTGTTGTCCCCACTAAAGCAACTGCTACTTTTTGTCCTTGCGCTACATTTGAAGCTCCACATACTATTTGTAGTGTTTCATTTCCAACTGTAACTTGTGTGATTTTTAATCTATCAGCATTAGGATGTTGCGTGCAACTCAGTATCTCACCTACTACAATTCCTTTTAAATTTCCTTCTACGCTTCCAATGGGCAATACAGATTCTACTTCTAGTCCTGTTTTCGTCAATATATCATCAACTTCCTGGATGGAAAGAGAAAAATCTAAGTATTTTTTTAGCCAATTATAGGAAACCTTCATTTTTAATTAAAATTGGCTACGAATTTACTAAATCTTATTGAAAATTTGAATGCATAGCACAACCATATGTTTTATTTTACAATCATTTAAACTAATTGAATAAAAATTTGTTTATTCTATTGTAACTTTGTATTGAAAATTAAAATATGAGAATTTATTTACTTTTATTAATATTCCTTGCTATTTCAATGGTTGGTTGGAGTCAAAAATCCACCTTAAGTGGTTACATTACAGACGCGTCGAATGGAGAAGCAGTTATGGGGGCCAAAATTGTGATTCCTTCCTTGAATATGGGTGCTTTGACCAATACTTATGGTTTTTACTCTTTAACGATTCCTTCCGGTAAATACCTTGTTGAATTTTCTAGCACCTTATTTCCAAAAGAATTTAGAGAAATAGATTTGAGTGAGAACCTTAGTTTTAATTTTGAATTGGGCATTAAAAGTCAAGATTTTCAAGAAATTACTATAAGTGCCAAACAAGGTGAAAATGTCAATTCAACCAAAATGGGTCAAATTGAATTAGATATTGAAAAAATAAAGACTTTACCTGCATTTATGGGAGAAGTTGATGTAATTAAAGCAATTCAATTACTTCCTGGGGTTTCTTCTGTTTCTGAGGGCGGACAAGGTTTTTATGTTCGTGGGGGAGGTCCAGATCAAAATTTGGTTCTTTTAGATGAAGGAGTTGTTTATAATGCAGCACATTTATTTGGTTTTTTTTCTGTGTTTAACTCTGATGCCGTTAAAAGTGTTAATCTAATTAAAGGTGGCATGCCAGCGAATTTTGGAGGTAGAATGTCCTCTGTTTTGGAGGTACACATGAATGAAGGAAATAACAAGAAATTCCATGTCACAGGGGGGATAGGAATTATTTCGTCCCGTTTAACTATTGAAGGTCCATTGGTAAAAAATAAAGGTTCCTTTATTATATCAGCTCGCAGAACCTATATTGATCTCATCATGAAAGCTGCTATTCCAGATTCGTCTCCATTTGCAGGGTCAAGTTATTATTTTTATGATGTCAATGCTAAATTCAACTACAAAATAGGTGATAAAGATCGCATATTTTTAAGTGGTTATTATGGAAAAGATGTATTTTCATTTAAAGATAAAAAGGGTGGTTTTGGTGTAAATATGCCTTGGGGTAATGGGATTGCTGCTTTAAGATGGAATCATCTTTTTTCAAATAAACTTTTCATGAATGTTACGAGTACTTTTTCTGATTATATGTTCAAGTTTGGCTCTCAACAAGATCAGTTTAGGTTTGAGTTGGCTTCAGGAATTAGAGATGTAGGAGGAAAGGTTGATTTTTCTTATTTTCCTAATACTAGGCATAGAATGAAATGGGGAGCAGATTATATCTATCATACTTTTACTCCTTCCAGTGTTTCTGCTCAATCAGATAGTGTTGTATTTAATACAGGCTCTGCGCAAAAATTATATTCGCATGAGTCCGCTATTTATGCATTGGATGATTTTGATTTGAATGAAAAACTAAGATTGAATATTGGTTTTCGTTACAGTATGTACCAACATGTTGGACCGTTTACCCGATATATAAAAGGAGATATTAGCAAACCTGATACTTCAATTAATTATTCTAAGGGTGATGTCTTGAAATTTTATCATGGTTTAGAACCAAGGCTTTCTTTAAGATGGCTATTAGATGAAAATAGTTCAATTAAAGCAGGGTATTCCTACAATTATCAATATGTGCATTTAACTTCTTTAAGCGCGGTATCCCTTCCAACGGATATTTGGTTTCCATCCACAGATAAAGTAAAGCCTCAACAAGGTTGGCAGGGAAGCATAGGGTACTTTAGAAATTTCAAAGACAATAAGTATGAATTTTCTGTTGAAGCGTATTATAAAGGAATGAAAAATTTAATTGAATATAAAGAAGGTGCTTTACCAGGAGATAATGTGAATGATAATACAGACAATTTATTGGTTTTTGGAAAAGGTTGGGCTTATGGAATTGAGTTTTTCTTGAAGAAGTCCGTAGGTAAATTTACCGGTTGGATAGGTTATACATGGGCAAAAACTGAAAGAAAATTCCCTGATTTAAATAATGGCAATATCTACCCAGCTAAATACGATCGACGACATGATTTGAGTATTGTAGGAACTTATAAATTAAATGAAAGATGGACTTTTAGTTCAGCATTTATTTATGCAACAGGAAATACACTTACTTTACCAACCTCCTGGTACATTCAAGATCAAAATTTACTTTATAATTATGGGGCTCGTAATTCGACAAGAATGGCTCCTTATCATCGTTTAGATATATCCGCAACACTTTATGACAAACCAACCAAAAAGGTAACTGATAAAGCTACTGGAAAGGAAATACAAGTAAAAAAGAATTTTAGAAGTAACTGGTCTTTTTCTGTTTACAATGTTTACAACAGATCAAATCCATTTTTCTTGTATGTGGATAGCAATGGTAATTTCTCCAGTGGCGATTTTAAAATTACTGTTAAACAAGTTTCCTTATTTCCAATAATCCCAAGTGCAACTTGGAATTTTCAATTTTAATATGAAAAAACTTTTCTTATTTCTCCCGTTAATTTTACTTGGATTTCTTACTTCTTGTTCGAAGGAAGTGAAAATTGATATTCCAGGTTATGTAGAACAATTGGTTGTTGACGGAAGTATTCAGACCGATCAGCCACCAATTATATTATTATCTAATACACAAGACATTTATGCCCCCACCAATTTTACAGCCTATTTAAATAGTTTTGTGACAGGTGCTATTATTACTATCTCCGATGGAACCAATACGGTGATATTGGATGAAATATGCACGGACAATCTTCCTCCGGGAACAGAATCCTTTGCCGCGGCAGTTTTTGGTATTCCAGTCGATCAATTGGTGAATCTTCATTTGTGTGCTTATACCACCTTCAATACCGCAATGTGGGGGCAAATAGGCAAGACCTATACACTTACTATTTCCAATGAAGGAAAAACATATACTTCAACTACAACGATCCCTCAACCAACAGCATTAAATTCTATGGTATGGCATCCAGCGGGAGGTTTTTTGGATTATGGGTATTTAACGGGTCAACTTTCAGATCCTGTCAATGAAGTAGATTCCTATAAATGGGAAATAAAAAGAATCAGTGATCCCATGTATTCTAAACCATTCAATCCATTTTTTAACGACCAATTTTTTAATGGATTAACATTTAATTTTGAAACACAGAATCCAATTGAGGATATGTCTACCCCTCCGCAATACAAAGGGTACTTTCGTTTAGGAGATACCTTAATATTAAAAATGTCTAAATTAGGTCGAAAAGAATATTCCTTCTTTGATAAAAAATTCAATCAAATTTATTCAGCCGGAAGTCCTTTTGCTACTCCTCTAAATATCCCAACTAACATAACAGGTGGTGCGATGGGTGTTTGGGTTGGATATTCTCCTTGGTATGACACTATTATCTGTGAGTAATCTACTCTATTGGCCCACGAGGAAGATTACTAGGACCACCTCTTTTTGAAGGTAAAAAGTATTTTAAATCTAGCGTAATATAAGAACCATTTACATTGCCAGAAACAGCAGTGCGGTAACCTTGATTTTTGTATACGGCAACATATTGGAAGAGTGGACTTGTAGGAATTCTAACAGAAGCGCCGATATTAAAGTAGCCACTTTTTTTAGTTCTATATTCAATTCCAAAGTTACCATTGATATCAATCGATGTTTTATGTTTAACAAATCCTGAGCTGTAGAAAGTATGTGGTCCACCAGGTAAGTTAATTACACCCACATCAGTAGGTTTAAATCCAACCGCGGCGCCTAAGGAGGCATTGAGGTACCATTTTTTAGTCATTTGAATATAGATCAAACCATTCAATGGGATATCATACTGAATGAATCCTAAAGTATTTTTTGCGCTTAGATTTGAATCAACAAGAGAAATATCAATATTAAAATTTCTTTGAGTGAAATTAATCCCCGTTTCAAAGGCAATAAGTTTGGTAATTCCAGCTCGAACAGATCCCCCAAAAGAATATCCTAATTCTTGGGTTATGGTATTGGTCATTCCATCTTTTGAAACGCTTAAAATCGGACTTCCCGTAAGGCTACTCGGAATTACAGCTTTGCCATAAACACCAAAATAGGAGGGAACCCTTCGTGAGTTGCCCAGTTGACTCCAAAGAAATATAGGAGCAAACAGCAAAAACATTAAGATAATTTTTTTTAGCAACATAGACTGATCGATCTAAACAAATGTACTTTAAATTACGAAGTAATCCATTCTGTATTGTATTCGAGTGGTTTGCGATGTGCTTGTGGCCACTCAATGGCACTGTATCCGATATAAAATAGACCTAGACATTTATCTTTCTCTTCTAAATTTAAAAATTCATTAGTGAGTGAAGAATAAATAAGTTTGGGTGTAGACCAAAATCCACCTAGGCCATAGGCTGTGCAACTCAAATGAAGATTTTGTATGGCGCAAGCTACTGCTTCAATTTCTTCAATTTCTGGAATCTTTTCTTCTTTTTGACGCGACATACATACAGCAATAATTACAGAAGCTTTAAGAGGTCGAGTAATTAATTTTGCAAGTTTGGTATCATTTTGCAAAGCTTCAGGAGTTGTTTTCAAATAAGCTGCACCTATAAAATCAGCAAGGTTTTGTCTTCCATCTTCCATAAAAACCTTGAATCTCCAAGGTTGGGTATTGCCATGTGTTGGAGCCCATTGTGCATTGTTGAGCATCATTTCTACTTGTTCTTTATGGACTTTTCTATCAGAGAATTGCTCAGGATAAATTGTTCTACGAGAGCGGATCAGCTCATTTATTTCCGAAAGATTAAATTTCATTTGTTCCTTTTTTACAAAAGTACTATTTATCATCAAGGAATAAACTTCAAATAAATTCTTTGACAATTTGAATTTATCCCTATCTTTGCGCCGTGGTTAAGCATGCGAAACCACAAATGGCCTTGTGGCGCAACTGAATAGCGCACCTGATTACGGCTCAGGAGGTTTCAGGTTTGAATCCTGACAAGGTCACAAAAAGAACCCAGCACGAAAGTGCCGGGTTTTTCCTTTTAAAGCGGTTAAAGTTTATTTTGAAAAGCTATTTAAAAGGAAAAACCTGAAAACTGCAAAGCAGTTTGGGTTCTATGCTTGGAATGCCCACAATGCTTTGGATCATGAAATAATCCTAGAAAAGGAAAAACCTGAAAACTGCAAAGCAGTTTGGGTTCTATGCTTGGAATGCCCACAATGCTTTGGATCATGAAATAATCCTGAATACTACTTTCTTTTTTCATATTTGATAGTTTGGAATTAAATGATTACGCTACTCAATGATTATGCGCTGCATTTGTGTCCCGAT
>CANJQZ010000062.1 GCA_947476515.1 Flavobacteriales bacterium | reverse complement strand
TTCCCCATTGTACCTGCACCTAATACTGCAACATTTTTCATTTAAATTGATTTATTTGGCAAATATAATCATAGTATCTTTGTCATCTATGTCATTTGATCGAATAAGCGCAATTACTAAAAGTGATTTTTTTAAATCATTTACTGTATTGATGTCTGGTACTGTAATTTCTCAAGCAATAAGTTATCTGATTGCACCAATTTTAACGCGTTTATATACCACTTCAGAAATGGGGGAATTGGCTTTTTATATGCGATTGATTGGATTTATTTCTGCAATTGCTACCCTAAGATATGAAGCAGCCTTGCCTTTACCAAAAAATGATTCCCATTCTTTCCTTCTTTATCGACTGGCCTATTTAATCTCTTTGGTTATTTTATTAATAGTTGCTGTTGTGTTTTCTTTTTTAATTTTAAGTGGTGTTTCAACTCATTTTTCCTGGTGGTTCTATCTCTTTTCCATTCTAGGAACCGCTTGTGTTATAATCGTTAATGTTGGAACAAGTTGGTCCGTAAGAATGGGAGAATACCCGATTATATCACGCAATAAAATCACGAATTCTTTAGTTGCGAATTTATTGAAATGGTTATTCGCATTTTTTCACATGAGTGCTTTCGGATTAATTTTAGCCTCCTTGATTGGTAGTATCGTTTCATCTTTTGAATTTGCTTTTAATTTTAAACGAATTCACAAAAAATTCAATGCGCTGCGTTCAAAGAAGAAGACTTTGGTCTTGATGCGAGAACATAAAGAGTTCCCAACCATTAATCTACCTCATGTGTTTGTCGATAATGGAAGGGATATGCTGATTGCTACCTTAATCTTCACCTATTATTCTCAGTCAATATACGGTTCATTTAATCACTCCTATACTATGTTAAGGATTCCTTTGACTTTGGTAGGTGTTTCTCTTGGACAAATATTTTATAATAAAGCTTCTGAATTATACAATCAAGGAAAGTCTATTTTACCTATTTTGAAAAAAATGCTTTTATTGTTGTCTTTGCTTTCTATAGCACCCTTTAGCATTCTATTCTTTTATGGTGAACCAATATTTGAATTTGTGTTCGGTCGTGATTGGAGACAATCTGGCTCTTATTCTGAAACGATGTCAATTTGGTTGATGTTCAATTTTATTCTCTCACCAATTACTGCTTTACCTCTTATCTTAGGGAAACAGAAAATCGCATTCTTTATGGGAATTATTAGTTCTCTCATTCAGGTTATTCCTTTTTGGATTTTACCGATGCGATACGGAAATTACCAAGAAGTATTTTTGTGGAGTTTACAAATAGTTTCGTATACTCAAGCCGCTTGGTTAGTTTTCACATTATTTGTCTTTTATTATTTGGCTAAAAAGGCATCGGCAAAAAATATTTAGTTGCTATCGTAGCGACTCGTAGAGATCAAAAAAATCTAATACATTAAATGGTTTGGCTATTGCACTCTAGACCCACCTTTTATTAGTAACTTTAGCGCCAACATGAAATTCACAGAATTAAATCTCAACGAACAGTTGTTGGAAGCAATTTCACACATGGGCTTCGTCAATGCCACTCCGATTCAACAATTAGCAATCCCGCAAATTTTAGATAATAAGGATTTGATTGCTTGCGCCCAAACTGGAACAGGTAAAACAGCAGCATTCATTCTCCCTATTTTAAATAAATTAACGGGTAAAGAAGATTATTCTATAGATACTTTAATAATTGTACCTACTCGCGAATTAGCAGTGCAGATTGAGCAAGAAATTCAAGGTCTATCCTATTTTGTGTCTGTGGGTTCAAAAGCAATTTATGGCGGTGGTAGCGGCAAAGATTGGGATCTCCAGAAAGATGCACTCAAAGATGGCACAGATATAATTGTTGCAACACCCGGAAAATTACTTTCGCACATTGCACAAGGATATGTGGATTTTTCGAAAGTTAAACATTTAGTATTAGATGAAGCGGATAAAATGTTGGACATGGGTTTTACGGATGACCTAATGTCAATTATTTCAAAGCTGCCTGAAAAGCGTCAAACACTCATGTTTAGCGCAACTATGCCCAATAAGATTAGGGAATTAGCCAAGAAAATATTAAAAGATCCGGAAGAAATAACGCTTTCTATTTCAAAGCCAGCAGCAGGGGTTAAGCAATCTGTATACTTGACTTTCGATAATCAAAAAGTACCGCTGCTTAAACATATTCTAACTGAAAGACCTGATTACTCAAGTATCATTATTTTCACTTCATCAAAAAGTAAAGTCAATGAAATTGTATATGCTTTGCGCAAAAATGGATTTAAGTCACATGGAGTTTCTTCTAATTTAGATCAAACTGAAAGAGAGGAAGTGCTTCTTGGATTTCGTTCTAAACGAATTAGAATCATTGTGGCAACGGATGTTATGAGTCGTGGCATCGATATCAAAGAAATTAATTTGGTTATCAATTATGATACGCCTTTTGATGCGGAAGATTATGTTCATCGTGTTGGTCGAACTGCTCGTGCCAATACAAAAGGTGAAGCGATAACGCTTGTGAATGAGAAGGATATGAAAAAACTTACGCAAATTCAAAAGTTAATTGAAGCTGAGATCACTCAAATTCCTTTACCAGTTGATTTAGGACAAGGTCCAGAATTTAAAATTCATTCGAATTCTTCTAGAAGGCCATTTAAAATGAAAAGAAAAAGTTAAAGCATTAAAGATAAGCAGGGTGTAATTCGTTATATCATAAGCCTTTTTTGAAAAAGTAGACCAATGCTTACAAGTGTTATTCACATTGATAAGTTGCGAAAAAATAATTTAGCAGTTTCTCTTATTCTTCGGCAATGTAGATGAAGTTCTATTTATGTTTCCATTGATTTGTGTACATTTGTTTGATTCTTATGTCTATATGAATACGAAAATGTGATAAAAATGAGTAAACCTTTACGTTCTGAGTTTTCAAAAAACGTAATTACATTAATCACCGGAACTACATTTTCGCAGGTTATCCCCCTTTGTGCAATGCCTATTTTGAGTCGTTTATTTACGCCTGAAGAATTTGGTTTATATGCATTTTACTTCTCTATTATCACCTTATTAGTAGTCTTTTCTACTGGGCGTTACGAGTTTGCAATTCCACTTCCTAAAGAAAAAAAAGATGCTTGGCATATTTTGGTTTTATCTTTATCTATTTTGTGCTCCTTCTGTTTGATATTAGTGCTTATAATTACCTTTTTTAATAAACAAATAATTGGTTTGTTGCAAAAGCCCTCAATAGGAAATTGGTTTTATTTAGTGCCTGCATTCGTCTTTCTAACAGGGCTTTATAATATACTTACTATGTGGATGCATAGACAAAAAAAGTTTGCTGCAACATCATATTCGAAGATTCATAATAATTATTGGGAACAAGTTGTAAGTATTTTCCTTGGATTAAAAAAAAATAACATCGATTTAAAAACTTTTTCCACCAAATTTTTAAGTTTATTTTCCAAAAACAAACTGGTTATTAATGCCAACAATATTGGATTTAGCGGTCTTCTCATTGGTCGGTTTTCAGGTTTGATCGTTTCTAATTTCTATTTGATATTTAAATTTAAAAATCATGAGAAAACACTTGGATATAAAACGGAAAAATCAGAACTAAAAAGAGTCGCAATAATTTACAAAGACTTTCCAAGAATTAATATGTTTCATGCGTTATCTGATGAATTAAAAACAAGTGGTTTATCATTTGTCATCCTCTATTTTTTTATGGATAGATCATTAGGTTTATATAACCAAACTTATAAATTACTTCGTGCCCCGTTAGGCGTTATTGGTTCTGCTTTTGGTCATGTGTTTTTTCAGAAAGCTGCAGAAATGAATTATAATAATCAACCCATTAAAGCACTGGTTTTTAAAACAATAAAAAAACTATTTTGGATTGCACTACCTATTTTCTCTTTAATTTTTGTCTTTTCACCTTGGTTTTTTACTTTTTTTCTTGGTGAGAAATGGGCTGATGTAGGCATTTATGCGCAATACATGACACCTTGGCTATTTGTTAATTTTATTTTCTCCCCTGTTTCTCAGGTTGGAATTATAGTTGGAAAACAATTTCAGTTTTGGATGATTAACTTGATAAGTAGTATCTTGGTTTTCTTATCAATGATTGTTGCAGGATTATTTATTAAAGATATTAAATCTGGATTATTAATTATTTCTATCAGTCAAGTTATTTTTAGTTTTTATTTATATAAATGGTTGATTAAAATAATTGATGAACATGATCAAAAAATTATTTCAATATGATTCAGTCATTTCAATTATGGAATAATAAAAAGCCATTAGGTGCAATGTTTTTTAGTTCCTTAATTCTAGGTGCCGGTTTATCTTTTGGAAACCTCTATTTTTTTCATGTACTTTTACTTTTAGTTATTTCTTTAATTTCAATTCGCAAAGAGTATAGGGAAACACTCTGGGTCATTGCTAAAAAACCACTGAATTTAATAATATTCAGTATCTTCTTTTGGTTTTTATTAAGTTGCTTGTGGTCAGAAAACAAAACATACGCATTAGTTTATGTTGCTCAGTATTTTTTAGGAATAATGGCAATATTAATAGTACAATTTTTTGTGGAAGATAAATCGTCATTTATATTTTATAAAAATAAAGTATTGTATCCTCTTTTTTTGTTGATAATATTACTTTCACTACTCGAGATTTTCACAAGTTTTAGGTGGCCTATTTCTTCTTTGTCATACCACAATGATTGGTTTGGCAGAGAAAATATCGTAATGAATATTTTGAAAACAGAAAGGATAAATGGATATATTGATTCATCACCAACCGTATTTTTTTGGAATCCTAATAATTTAGCTGTATTTCTTTGTCTATTTTTACCTTTCTTAAGTAAGAGAAGTTGGCTTAATGTCTTTCTTTTTGTTACTACTATTTTTGTAATCTATAATACAGGTTCTCGATTAACAATTATTTCTTTAGGATTAGTTCTAGTAATAATTTGTTTATTTAAATTTTCAAATTTTCGATTTATAGGATATTTTGTTATTAGTTTAATGTTCCCAATAATATTTTTCCCTAATTCAACCATTGCTATTAAAGCCAATGAACCCATTGAAAGAATAATTGGAGTAAATTTAATTCCAATTTTTGGATTCAATTTCACAAGAAAAAATTCAATGTTGGAACAAAATGATAATTCTAAGACCATTAGAAAACAACTTTATAAGCAAGGCCTACAAGATATAATGGAGTCAAAACTACTTGGTGTAGGTGCAGGAAATGCAGAGTGGTATAATTTTAAACGAAAAGAACAGACCCAAAATATTACTAGTGTACATTTTTATTGGTTAGAATTAATTATCAATGGAGGAATTATTGTGTTATTACTTTTGGGTTATTATTTTTTAATCATTGCCCGTGATTTGTATATACTTCGGAATAATGAAATTACAATTGCTATAGCTACTGCTATAATGATCTTTTCCCTTGCGGTAATCTCCATGAGTTCTGCCCATTATTTTTTACCGTATTATGGATTTTTAGGATTACTTCACGCATGGATCAATTGTAATCAAAAAATCGCATGAAAAACATATTAATATTGGCTGATGCCAATTCAAACCATACAAGAAAATGGGCCTTAATCCTTAAGTCACAAGGCAACAAAATCTCAATTTTTAGCTTATATCCTATTCTCGATTCTTGGAACAAGGAAAATAGTATTAATGTGATTTCATTTTTTAAAAGTTCAACTATAAGTAAATGGAAAAAACCACTTTATTTGTTTGCTATTTTTAAAATCAGAAAGATAATTTCTAAAGAGAAACCTCAGATTATTAATGCACATTATGCTTCTAGTTATGGTTTATTGGGTTCTCTTACAAAGCAAAATAATTTTTATTTAAACTTTTGGGGCAGTGATGTTTTCGTATTCCCTAAGAGAAACATCTTCAATCAACTAGTTCTCAAATGGATTATCAACAGAAGCTCAAGAGTTTTCTCTTCCAGTTTAATTATGACAAAAGAGATATCATTATACACATCGAAATCAGTTGAGACAATAAATTTTGGTATAGACACTAATATATATAAACCTAATTTTATTAAGACAATTGATGCTTCCAAGACTATCAAAATAGGAATAATCAAATCATTAGAGCCAATATACCGTATTGATTTAGCAATTAATGCACTTCTAATACTTCAAAAAAGTACTTTATTACATTTGGAATTACATATCTGTGGGTCAGGGTCTCTCGAGCAAGAGTTGAGATATATTGCAAACGAAACTGTTTTTTTTAAAGGCAAAATAGACCAAAATGCCGTTCCGTTATTCCTCCAAAGTATGGATGTTTTTCTAAATACAACAGAATTTGAAAGTTTTGGAGTGTCTACAATTGAAGCTATGGCTTGTGGTGTTCCTGTAGTTGCTCATGATGCGGGAGGTTCATCTGAAATAGTAACTCACAAGGAAACAGGTATTTTGTACGCACCAAATGAGGTTGAAAATGTTGCCAAGGCATTATTGGAATTAATAATTAATCCCAATAATGCCAAAAATATGGCTAGGCAAGCACGGTTATGTGTTCAACAAAACTACGAATTATCGAAAATTTCACAACAAATAAAGGTTTTCTATTAAATTTCAATTCCTTTTTTGTGTTATGTAAATAGGGCTAAATCCAATATTATTTGGAATATTCTTGCTTTATTTTTTTTGTTATCTTCACCAGCTAATTGTTTTAGTATTCACAGGTTTAAATTGGAAGGGACATAAAGAAATTAAAATCATTAATTTCCACCAACAATTAATGCAAAGTAGTAGCAAATGAGTTTCGAACGGTTGTATTTAATAACGCTATGTCTTCTAACCGGAGTGTGGATTCTTTTTCCTCATTTCACTTCCCTTCTTGTCTGTATTTTTGCTTTAACCGTTTTGTATGGCATTATAAAAAAAGAGCTGGCTTTTACATTTCAACTTCTTCCTGCTTTGTTAGCGCTATTGTATATTTTCTATTTAGTTTACACCATTCCGACTAATCATTTGCCGATTGCTTTAGACTTTTTAGAATATAAGTTATCACTATTTGTATTTCCATTCTTGTTTTCTTTCCAACCAAAATTTAATATGCAATGGAAATATGTTATTTATTCTTTTCTGCTGTCCCTTACTATTTTGGTTCTCTTTGATATTATTCAAGCGAGTTTTAATTATTCAAGAACAGGGGTGTTGAATTCATTCTATTCTTCTGCTTTGTCTCCTTCTCATCACCCAACTTATCTTACGGCATTTATTTCTTTGGCGATTTTACTTTTTTTACAATTGTCCCGGGATACAGCATTTAAAAAATTCAAATGGTGTATTTATGGAATTATAGGTCTGTTTGTTTTAATTCATATACCATTGTCAAGTCTTTCTGGTTTGCTTTTTCTATTAATATTCTTTGGTTTTTCATTGTTGATTTATTTAGTCAAAAAGGGTAGAGTCCGGCTTATTATTTTTATTTTTTTAGCTGGTGTAATTATGGGCTCTACTATCCTAAGTGTTCAACCAAGTTTAAAGGACAATATAAAAAATGCTTTTAGTTTAGTGGCATCTTATGCAAATTCCCCTCAAGAATTCATTAAAACACGCCCTTTTCCAATGGAAGGTAATGAAGCAAGATTGGTGGTTTGGACAGTTGCATTTGAAATTTTCCTGGATCATCCTATGGGGGTAGGTTTAGGGAATTTAGAAGAAATAATGCATCAACGACTCGTTCATCTTGGTCTACAACAACAGGCGGACCTAAATTATAATCCGCACAATCAATTCCTTCAAATTGCAGCTGAGTTAGGGGTTATTGGGATAAGTTTATTCTTATTTATTTTGATTTTGGGATTTTATTGGTCAATTAAAACGAATAATTGGTTACTCTTATTAGTGATTTCTAATCTATTTATTAATTGTTTATTTGAATCTATGCTACAAAGACAATCAGGGATAGTTTTTTATACGATGTGGATCTCTATTTTAAGTACTGGGTTTTTTATTCCTAAAAATGAAATAACATGAAATTAAGTATTGTTATTCCTTGCAGAAATGAAATTAATCATATCGAAGAATGTTTAATTGCCATTTTCGCGTCAAAAGGAATTGAGAATTTTGAGACTAATGTATTTGTTGTTGATGGTCAAAGTAATGATGGAACAAGAGATTTAATTCAAAAATTAGCTGCTATTAACCCAAATTTACATTTACTCGACAATCCAAGTTTAACTACGCCAAATGCATTTAATATAGGAATTAATCAAATTTATTTCGATTATTTATTGATAGTAGGTGCTAGACACATTCTTTCAAGCAATTATATTTCCAAATGTGTTGAAGTTTTAGTTTCAAATCAAAATATTTGGTGTGTAGGCGGTTCATTGATAAATCAATATACGAATTCAGAAAGTGAGATAATTTCTAAGGCGATGTCAAGTACTTTTGGTATGGGACTTGGTAATTTTAGAACTTTATCAAAATCAGGTTATACCGATACCGTAACAAGTCCGATGTATCCTAAAAAAGTTTTCGAAACCATTGGTATGTTTGACAATCAACTTACTCGTAATCAAGATGATGATTTTAATTTTAGAGTATTAAAGGCCGGAGGAAAAATTTGGTTCGAAGCTGATATTGATTTGAAATATTATGTTAGAAGTACATTTAAACAAGTGAGTAAACAATTTTTTCAATATGGATATTGGAAAGTATATGTAAATAAGAAGCACAAAACAATCACAACTATTCGTCAAATGGCGCCCCCTCTTTTTGTTGTATATTTATTGCTTTCACCATTCATATTCCTAATACCTTTTGGTGTTTTCTGGATCCTTTTATTGCCAAATGTTTTTTATTTTATCTTGCTTTTATTCTTTTCAATTGTTTATGCGGATTATTCGATAACTAACTTTTTAGGTTTGATAAGATCTTTTGTCACCCTGCATTTATCCTATGGAAGTGGCTATATTCGTGGTATCCTAGAGTTTTTTATTTTAAGAAAAAGCCCTTCAATTAAACAACAAGTATTAACTAGATAGTATGATTCCTTTTTCACCTCCTCGAATAGATCAGAAAATTATTGATGAAGTAGTGGCTACCTTGCAAAGTGGTTGGATTTCAACCGGGCCAAGAACTAAGAAATTTGAAAAAGAAATCTCAGCATATTGTTCTTGTAAAACAACTGTAGCAGTGAGTTCTTGGACCATGGGTAT
>CANJQZ010000061.1 GCA_947476515.1 Flavobacteriales bacterium | reverse complement strand
GGTTGTTGTACTAAGTCCTCATACTTTATAATATGAAATTGATTGGGCCTTTTTTCTTGCTCTTTTAGTATTTTTTTGGTGAAATAGCGCCAGCGTAGAGCATTGTAGCTTATATTGCTCGAACTTAAGTGAACAGATTCTTTACGAGATAAAAAATTAGCTCTGTAATCGCGCATCATGAAAATGAATTTTGCCGATGGATTAAAGCTTAGTATTTCTTTTATGTAAGTTGAATTGATCGGATTTTTATCTATGATCAAGCTAATTTCCTTGCTATTTGTTGCTGAATTGTTGTATTGAAAGTAATTCTCAGTGCAAAAGGAATAAAAATTATTCGCGTACATATCCTCGAAAGATTTCGTTTCGAATCCTATTGGAAGTTGCAGTTGATTAAATGCAAGATTATATTGATTTATTAATTTAATATCTTGACCATTGAATTTGGTTTTATTTTTCCAATTGGGATGAAAGAACCGAACGAAATAGTTTTCTGGACCAGCAAATACCTTAGGATGTTGGTTCAGCAAGGACTGTAATAAGGAGGTTCCGGATCGACCAATCCCAACGATATACGCAATTTCTTTAGAAGGAGTCACTTTTTAGTCTTTACTTTAATTTGACCGATAAATTGATTTAATCTGTTTATTTCAATCGCTAAAGAATCTTTTTTAGTTTCCATTTCGCTTCCTTTTAATTGATCCTGTTCTGTTTGTAACATGGAAATTGCCTGCTCAAAATAATACATGGACTTCTTCGGTTTTTGTAAATTGAAATAAGCATTTGCAATTTGTATGGTAGGCTTCACATGACTTTTTCTTGGGTATTTTGTAATGTATTGCTGTTCTAATGAAATTAAATCAGAATATTTAGCAGCAACAATAAAATAGTTCTCGGCAAGTGAAAAATATTTTAAATAGTTGATTTTTTTAAGTTGATGGAGGCTCTTTACTATTTCAGTATCATTAGTCTCTTTTTTGTAATGAGAGATTTCACAAAGTTTTCTTATCAAAGGATCCAAAATATTTTCTCCTGACTTAGTCCTGCCGCTATATAAGTCGTTCAACGAAATATTAATTTGATGCGCAAAATCGATTTTATTTAGGGTAGAACTAGGGTAATTTAATTGAAGCTGTTCGGCATATTGTACTGTATATTTAATACTTTCAGGTCTTAGTCCAGAACTTAGGACTTTCTTTCCCATGGTTTCGAATTGAACAATTATGCTTAATATTTTAATAAATTCTGCTCTAGAAAATTTCTTTTGATCTGAAAGATTCGTCTGAATATTTTTAATATTATTTACTCTTTGATAGAGTTTGTTAATGGCAATCTCATTTAAAATCGTGTGCTCATGTCCTTCTAAATAGTTGGAGTCAATTGAAATTGCTTTATTAAATAGTTGTCTCGCGGCAAGTGGATTTAAGAAAACAGTTGCTTGCAAGGAAGCTTGATTGTTTAATAATTCTGTGTAATTAGGATAAACTTTTAAAGCTCTTGAGTAATAAAAATTAGCAGAGGCTCCAGTTTTAATGATTTCCTTGATTTGTATTGGATTCATTAAGGCAATCTGCATGCTTTCATATTGATATTCTTGCCCCATTAAGGAATTTGCTTTTGCTGATGATTTTAAATCCTTCATGTCGCTTTGATATAAACTTTTTTTACTTTCCCAAGCTGGATTTCTTTTTATGACAACGAAGGAACTCAGGGTAAGTAATAGTAATAGTAAGTAGGGTAATTTATTCTTATTTAATGCTGTAATTTTTGCCGTTAAGGGAACTTTAAATAAAAGAAATAAGAGGTAGGTAAATGCTATAGAAAAACCTAAGGAGGCTGTGAAGGCTAGTCGTTCTGCATAAATCCCAACCATTGGGTAAATCAAGTTAGAGGCTCCTCCAATAGCCAAGAAAAAGAAAAGAATCCCAAAAGAATAGAGTGATTTCTGTTTGAACTTATACAGCGCAAATCCAAGCCAAATTAGTATCAGAATAAGTGAAATTATAAAGGATATACTGGTGTAGTTAACTATTGGAATAGCATTATACCCGTAATAAAAATTAAGATCATAAGGGAGTAATAATTGTTGGATATATAAAAAATTAGTGTAAAAAAATTGAGGGATTCTTTCGTATAAATGACTACCAAAAAGAGGGTTTTCAATAAATAAGAAGGCTCTGTTTTTAGGTTCGTTTAATAGTCCTTTATTCATAAAGGTAAAAAGTAATCTCCCTAAAATTATTAAACCACTCAAGGAAAGTAATATTTTCCAATTGGTAGTTCTGAAAAAATAAATCGCCATAGGGATAATTACTAAAAACGGCATCGCTGTTTTCTTGCTGAGTATAGCCAATAAGAATAAGAAGGGTAATGCAATTAAGTATCTTACTTTCTTATGGTCTATATAGTTGAATGCTGCAATTAATGCTAAAACTGAAAACAATAGACTGAGAATTTCGTCTCTATTTTTGAGTGAATTGACTACTTCTGTATGGATCGGATGAGCTAGAAATAGCGCAGTAATGCAGAATGAAAAAAAGTCAGATTCATTTCCCAACATTTTTTGAAGTAACTCTAAAATTTTGATTCCTAAAATGGCATATAAGAGCACATTGATAAAATGTGAAATAGGGGCGCGGTGCTCACTGTTTCCAAATAAGCTCCATTCTAAAGCAAAACTATAGGTGCTAATCGGACGGTACTCGTAGTTCTGGTTGCTATTGCTTGCATAATTTGAAGTGAATATGGAGTGGAGTCCTTGGTATCCTTTTTCTACTAATGGATGATGGTCTCTGTCTGTAGTAGTTACTAAATCATCATCTAGAGAATAATTATTGGAGATTGAATTTCCATAAAGGAAAAAGGTCAATATTAGAATTAATACTTTGAAAGTATTTTTATGTGTTAACCAAGAATTCTTTGTGTTTTTATCTTTCACGCCCTAAACTTAGTCAAAAAAAAAGTCCCGTTAGGGACTTTTAAATTAATTTTTATCTTGTTTTATCTGATCATCAATTTCGGTTTTGATGATATTATTTAATTTCTTTTGTGATGAAGCGTCCTTTTCAAATTTAGCAAATTGCTCAGCATTAAGGACTTGTTTAAACATTTCAATGCGTCTAGAATTATTTTGCTCTATAGCTTCATTTTTCACCTCTTGAGTATAGGTAGACTCAAACATAGATTTATTTTTAATAATAATTCCATAATTGATTTCGTATGCGTTAGATTCTTGCTCTGCAGTCAATCCTAATTCAACTTTCATTTTTTGAGTCTGCTCTTGTGCTTGAACTTCTGGAGTTTTTACTTGTCCAAATGCGAAGCCACACATCATGCTGAATCCTAGTACTGTTAATTTAATTGCTTTCATAGTTTAATTAATTATGTTGTAATTCTAATATTATAAATTTAACCAATATAATCTTTAGTCCTGCAAATATAAAAGAGTTTTCTATTGATTACATGCTTTTAACGCAATAATCTATTTAGGGTTGTCTCTATTTATTTCGAGTTAATTACATTTGACCTTAAATTATATAAAATGTTAAGATTCATATTGTTTTCAAGCGCATTGTTTTTAACTCATTTTATTATTTGTCAAAAGGTATTAGATGAAAAAATAAAGGATGTTGATGGAAATTTCTACCATCAAATTGCCATTGGGAATCAAATATGGTTAGATAAAAATTTGCAAGTAACGAGGTTCAACAATGGAGAAATAATTCCTTTTATTTCTGAAAATGCAGCATGGTCCAATTTATCTTCTCCTGGATATAGTTTTTATCAAAATAAAAAAGAAAATGCTACCAGCTTTGGTGTCTTGTACAATTGGTATGTTATTGATAATGGTAATGTCTGTCCAGTAGGTTGGCATGTTCCTTCTGATACTGAGTGGACAATCCTAAGTACTTTTTTGGGTGGAGATTTGATCGCGGGAAGTCAAATTAAAAGTAAAACAGGGTGGAATTTAAAAGGAAATGGTTCCGATACTTTGAGATTTCAAGCGCATCCTTCTGGTGTTAGATTTATTGGTTCAGCTAATTATTGTAATGAAGGAACTTGTGCGGTTTGGTGGAGTGCCACTGAAGGAGATGTCACAGATGCTTGGTTTCGAAAAACAAATTATTACCATCCGAGTTTATTAAGGTACAGTACCAATAAGGCACATGGGTTTTCAATTAGGTGTTTAAAAGATGAGTAATTCATTCGATTATTTATCTTTTTATTCCGCAACAAATAACTAACTTTCCCGTTCATCGATGGCCATGCGAAATATTATCCGGAAGAGTACACCGAAATTTATTATTGAAATTTTTAGAGGCTTTAAAAAGTACAGAAAAAGAAATAGTCTTCTAAAAGCAGAAATGGAAGGTTTGGGCTTATCCCAAAGTCAAATCGAAGATCAATTAAGAGCTTGCGGAATTGAAGAAGGCGCTACCTTATTGGTTCATGCTAGTTTAAGTAAAATAGGTCCCGTTCAAGGTGGTGCGCTTACTGTAGTAAATGCTTTATTGTCGGTACTTGGTCCAAAAGGAAATTTATTGATGCCGTCTTCTCCTGTCTCTGGACTTCAATTGGAATATGTGTCCCAAGATCCAGTTTTTGATGTAAGAAATACGCCGTCGAAAATGGGTGCGATTTCTGAAGTTTTTCGTACAATGCCTGGTGTATTAAGATCATTGCATCCTACAGAACCTGTTTGTGCATTTGGTCCTGATGCTGATTTTCTAACAAAGGGACATTTTAATCAATTAACACCTTATAATGCTGATTCTCCCTTCAGGCGTTTATATGAACTGAAAGGTAAAATTCTATATTTGGGAGTAAGTCTTGATAATGCAGGAACTAATTTACATACATTGGAAGATGCTCTTGACTTTCCTTATCCTGTGTATCATTCAAAGTCTTTTAGTTTAAAAGTTATAGATATAAATAACCAAGTTCATACGATTACAACTATGGTACACAATCCTGATTTTTCGAGAAGAAGGAAATGTGATGCTTTAATTCCATTATTTTTGCAAGCAAATGTGGCGAGAGAAATAACCATAGGTTCAGCTTCAAGCTTATTATTTGATGGAGATAAAATGTTTTCGTTTATGCAAGATGCTTTTATTAATAATCGGGTTACTATGTATACCCCAAATGGAGAAGAACTTTGAAAATAGCCTTCACTTGGGATTATGAATTGTTTTTCGGAGTGCATTCGGGGACTGTTTCCGCGTGTATGCTCCATCCAACGAATCGTTTATTGGAAATCGCCAAAAAACATCAAGCTTCTTTCACCTTTTTTCCAGACGCTGGGTATTTATTGCATGCTGCCTCTGAATCTTCGTGTGCCGAAGAATTGGAAAAGGTGGAATATCAAATTAAGGTTTGGGATGAAGCTGGACATGAAACAGGTTTGCATATTCATCCGCATTGGGAGGATTCTATTCATAGTAATGGTGCGTGGCAACATGATCTAAAACGATATAAGTTAAGTGATTTCAAGCAAGAAATCGCTCGGGAAATAATTCATAAGTACCATAAAAGAATCCAAGGTTTAGTGAATGGAAAAGTCACTTCGTATAGAGCTGGTGGCTGGTGTGTGCAACCATTTGAGCCCTTAAAGGATGCTTTTAATGAAGTTGGAATAGTAATTGATTCTTCTGTATTTAAAGGAGGTAAAAACACAAGGACTCCATACAATTACGATTTTACTGATGCTCCTATGAAAGATAAATATTCTTTTGTTGACGATGTACTTGTTGAAAACAGTAAAGGACATTTCCTTGAGATACCTATTGCTTCTTTCAGATATTCTCCTTTGTTTTTCTGGCGCCTTTTTATTCTCGGAAGATTGAATCCAAAAGATCATAAAGGAATGGGCGATGGTGTTCCAGCTGCAGGTGGTGGTAGTAAGAAAAAATTATTGACACAATACAATACACTTTCTGTTAATGCTGATGGCTATTTTATTACTAAAGTAGAATCAGCAATGGAAAAAGCCAAACATCTTGGACATGAACATCTTGTTGTGATTGGTCACCCAAAAGCATGCACTAATTTCTCTCTTAAGTCTTTGGATTTATTTATGGAAAAATATAAGGGCGAAGTGGAATTTGTAACTTTAAGCTCCTTGAAATGATTAAAATTATTCCCAATCAAACCATAGATCGTGAAAGATGGGATGCTTTAGTCTCTTGTTCAAATGAACGCGGAATGTTTTTTCATTTTTCCTGGTATTTAGATGCTGTTTTTCCTGCATGGTATGGTTTTGTTTATGGAGATTATGAGGCTATTTTTCCTTTGACTCAAAAGAAAAATATAGGATTTAAAAGAATGATTCAACCCATTTTTACAAGAGAATTTAATCTGATAGGAAATCGAAGTAAAATCGTTTGTAGGGCCTTAGAAAGTGAATTGAATAAATGTAATTTTATTCTGTTAGGGGCAAATAAAAATTCAAATTTACTCTGTTATGAAAGTAAGGAGAAAAAACATCAAGTCCTTGAATTATTTGCAGATTATCAGACGCAACAAAAGGAATATTCAACCAATCTTAAACGACAATTAAAGAAATTCAGTTCAACTGATATTGAACTTAAAGAAATAAACGATCCTCAAGCATTGATTGATTTGTTCAAGCAAGAAAAAGGGAACGAGTTTAAACATTTAGGCTCTGAGGAATATGCTGTTATTCTAAATTTAATGGAGTTTGGGTTTAAAAATGGTAAGGCACACCAATTTGCTGCGTATGATGGAACGAATTTAATTGCATCTGCCTTTTATTTCGTGCATGGCAATCAAGTTTTGTATCTCAAAGGCGCTGTTAATGTTCATGGAAAATCAATTGGGGCAATGGCTTCAGTTCATGATTTTGCCATTAAATTTTTTGCCCAAAATGATTCATTCTTTGATTTCGGGGGAAGTGATGATCCTGGATTGTCAGAATTTAATAGAAAGTTCGGTGCGCATGATGTGAATTATTTACTTTTGTTCTCTAATCGTTTGCCTTGGCCACTCAATTCTTGGGCAAAAAGAAAATATAATTTAAATGCATAAAAGAATCTTACTTACAGGTGCTTCTGGCGGATTAGGAATATTGATTGCAAAAAATCTTTTAGATCAAGGTCATTTTCTGGGATTGCTATATCATTCAAAGGAAGATAAATTAAAGGTCTTGTCAGCTCAATATCCAAATCAAACACTTCTTATTAAAGCGGATTTATCAGAAGATGATGCTTATGAAACTATATTCAATATTTTTCCTAATGCGGATGTTTTGATCCACGCAGCAGGTATCGCAAGCTCAGGTATGTCCTGGAAAATTCCACCAAAGGAATTCGATAGGGTTAATAAAATAAATTATTTCGCGCCTTTTTATCTTTCTCAATTATATATTCCAAATATGCGACTTCATAAATGGGGGAGAATCATTTTCTTTTCTTCTATTGTTGCGCAAAAAGGTGTCGTGGGTACAAGTGCGTATTCAGCAAGTAAAAGTGCGCTCATTGGCTTAAGCAAAACGATGGCTGTTGAATTAGGCGCAAGTGGTATAACTGTTAATGCTATTGCTCCTGGTTATATGAATAGTGGTATGATTAGAGAGATTTCTGATGATATGATTGTTTCCATAAAGGATCAAGTTCCTTCTCATACTTTAGGTGATCCGCAAGGAATTGTTGCTTTAATTGATCTGCTCCTTAAAGACAGTGGTTCTTATATCACAGGACAAACGCTTTCGATTAATGGTGGAATCTTATAATAGTGCTCAGTCGAGTACCAAACGCTTCACTTTGGCTCCTATTTTAATTAAATAATTTCCACTCGACCATGAAGAACAGGTAATGCCGGTTTGGTAATCACTGATTTTTTGGCTTGTAATTAATCTCCCTTGTGTATCATATATTTGAAGGATCTCACCAAATAATTGCTCCGGACATTCAATGGTCACGGCATCACTGGAGGGATTTGGAAATAGATTCCATGCTATAGATTCTTCTTCTAATCCAAGTCCACTATAAACGGTAATCAAAGAGGAATCGCTTTGTGAACATCCATTGGCATCAATTACAGTGTAATAAATAGTATGCGTTCCAAGACCTGCTAAACTCGGATGAAAGGAAGTTCCAATAACTCCGATTCCGCTGTAAACTCCGCCAAGTGGAGATCCTAATGTTAGATTGAATGGATTGTAATTGGAAGGTATATTGATGTTCGTTTCTGTATAATCCATGGCTATGCTTCCGAAAAGATTAACGGTAATTGAATCAATAGCCTGACAATTATATTGATTAATTCCTGTCACATGATATACTGCGCTTCCAGTGGGAGTGAATGCTTGGTTGTTCTGTATGTTTCCTTCCCAAATATATTGAGTAGCAGTACCAGAACCCGTCAAGGTGATTGGAATCCCCGGGCAGGTGATGTAATTGTTTCCAGCATCAACAAAGGGAAGTGGGTAAAGATTGAGAACATGCAAAGGAGATCGTGTGACGCAACCTTGCATATCGGTAATTTTTACTTGGTAAGTTCCACTTATCGCCGTATTTATTGTTGGACTTTGAGCTCCATTAGACCACAAGATGGAGTTGATCATTGCGTTTGTCGTAAATCCAATTGTGGCGGTTGAACCAAGGCAAATTCCTGCGGGACCTGTAAAAGTAATTGCAGCATTTTTTGAGAGCAAGAGGGCATGAGCATCCGCTTTTCCATATCCGTAACCAAAGTTTGGAAGCGTTCCTGTATAGTTATCTGCTGCTGCAGTTGCAATCAAATCTTGTTTAAAACTTTGCCAGTTAGCCAACTTACATTTTTCAAGATAAAGTCCAGCAATTCCAGAAATAACTGGTGCCGCCATGGATGTTCCTCCATTTCTAACATGAAAAGCACCCTGATCAATGGAACTATTATTGGCAGGGTTGGATAGATACCATAAAGGTCCAGCGGTCAATGATAAATCTCCACTGGCAGCAATGTCTGGTTTGATAACGCCATGTCTAGTTGGACCTTTACTACTGTTTTCAGACAATTTTCCAACAGGAGTAGTCGAACTTGAAAGGTAATAGGTATTGTTCTTGTCAATATATCCCTTGCGATTTCTGAAATTACCAACAGAAATTACTTGTTCCGAACAATTCCAGGAAGAAACAATGGATTGCAAGGAATCTGGTGCTTGGTAAAACTGAATAGGTGGGTATTGACTTACCGATGGAATCACACTTATGAAATCACTTAATTGTTGCCATGCGCCTCCCCAAACATCATATTTTCCCTGACCGTAAGTCATGAATCTAT